>VYCX01000479.1:0-12668 GCA_009843725.1 Boseongicola sp. SB0675_bin_26 | reverse complement strand
GACGTGGAATAGCCGCCAGACATGCGGTAGATCTTCCGGGTTGACTCCCCTGCCAGATACAAGTTCCCCCGGCTCCGCCCTGTCGTCACCTGCACGGTGGAGGACCACCCGGACGGGCCTGAAGCGTTCCGGCTCTGCACCTGCACGTCATAGGTCGAGTTCGGGTCCGCCCCGTTCGCCGTGTAGCTCGTGCTCGACAGCCCCGTGACCGTCGTCCAGTTCGTCTCCGTGCTCTTCTTGTAGCGGACCTCGTAGCTCGTGGCCCGCGCCGCCGCGTTCCAGGTCGCCCGGACCCGCTGCTGCGTGTTGTTGTTCGTGTAGCTGGCCGCCAGCGACAGTCCCGTGGGCACCGCAGGCAGGGTCAGGGTGAAGGCCAGGGGAACGGTCACGCTCGCCACGGAGCCGTAGTCCGCCCCGCTGGGGTCGAGCGTCAGCGTCCCGGTTGCGTTCGCGCCAGCGGTCGCGGTGACGCGCACGATCTGCTGGATGTTCCAGTTGGCGCTTGTGAACGTCAGGCTGCTCTTGTCAGTGCCGAACCGCCCGGAGTCGTCGCTGACGGCCACCGTGACATCGCCGCCAACAGGCTCCGAGGACAGGCGGACGCCGATTGTCCGGCTCAGCGTCGTGCTGCCAAAGGCAAGGCTGGGGTCGGAGACCCGGAGGCGCTTCTGCGTCGTGTCCTCGACCACGACCGCGATTGCCGTTGAATCGTCGTAGCCGCCGCCCGTGGCGACCAGGGTGACGCTCGCGTTCTCGTCCCTCGCATCCGCGTCGGCGACGCCGGTCACGGTCACGGTCTGCCGGGTGCCGAAGTCGTTCTCGTCGAAAGTGAGCGACGACTTGTTGACAGTGGCCTCTCCCGTGGCCGTGCTCGCGACCTGGACAGTTACGGTCTGGCCGGTCCTTGGCCGTTCGGAGAGCCACACGTCGAACGTCGCGGTCTCGCCCTCCCTGACGGTCAGCGACCCTCTTGACACCCTGATGATCCTCTCGGCGCGGGGCGTGACCACCAAGGCCCGCCGGATGTGGGCTTGCAGCGGCATCAGCCGTGTCCCTTGGCTATGCCGATGAACTGCATTTTGCTGTTGCGGTAGAGAAAGCTCAGCGTGTCGGACTTGTTTGCAGCGGACGAAAGGGCGGGGCTTCCTTCCTCTCCGAAGTCGTAGTCGGTGCCGTAGGCAAGCGACCGGCCACCGGTCGCGTCCTGCACCACGGTCAGGATGTAGGCTCCGCCCACCACCGGATTCGCCGGGTTGGCGAGCGTCCTGTTGCCGCCAAGGGTGACTTCCGCGACAGGGTTGACTTCCAGGTCCCACGCGATGCTCGCCCCGTCCGTCAACGTGCCCTGCGACGGTTGCAACGAGTTCTCAAGCGCCCCTACCTGGCTCGTGATCTGGCTCTTGGTCTGGCCCCATGCGGCGTATTCGGCGTTGGCGGCGGCGTTGGCCACGCCCGTGTGCTTCTGCCCGTTCATCGGCAGGGAGGCCGTGGGCGAATTCTGCCCGTCCCGCGTGACGCAGTTCTCAAGGCCGCTGGCCAGGTCCTCGTCATGATTGTCGTGATCGTCGGTCCTGATCTTGCGGGCCGCCGCCTTCGCAGCCGCCCACGTCGTCGGGCCGTTCGTCGTTCCGTTCGAGCGGCGGAACTGACCGCTTCCGTTCCACGGCATGTCAATACCCCAACAGATAGCGGAGCAATCGCTCCTGATTGTCATTGTCGCCCATGGCCATGCCGACGGGTATGCCCGCCCGCTTCATCGCGGCCTCTGTCGCGCCCCTGGCTTGGCGTCCGACATCTTCCGGGAACTCGACCCCTCGCAAAGCGTCAACCCTCACCGTGTCCAGCGGGCTTGTGAGCACGTTCACCATGTCGGCCTGAGTTGCACCGGCGATGAACCTGTCGTCTTTCATGGCCCGGCCCATCGCCGCGCCTGCCGCGTCCTGCGCGGCACCGAGGAACTCCCCGCGCAGAAGTCGGCTGGCCATGTCCGTGCGCTCGGACGGAGCAAAACGCTCAAGCAGTTCCTGCGCCTGCCTCATCTTGTTAGGCAGGGTCGCCGCCTCCGTCATGTAGGCGGTCATGGTGCCGTCGATGATGCCGAACAACTCGTCCGCGTCCTCGTCACCGAGGATCAGGCGCAGCTTGTCCCGTGCCCTGCCCGAACTGAGCGCCTTCAACGCGGCCTGAACGTCGTCGTCGCCCACCGACTTGACCGAAAGATAGCCCGTTCGCGTCGGATTGGGGACCAGGGCCGCCCTCACCTTCTGCATGACTTCCTCGATGGCGGATCGTGCGCCGGACTTGAGCCAGTCCCTCTGGTCAGGCGTCATCCTCTTCACTTCCGCCGCGAACTTGTCCGCAGTCATGGTGTCGGAAATCAGCGCCTTGTATCCGGTTTCCATCGCCCCGACCTGCCCAGCCGGAATGGCGTAAAGCTCCCTGGCCTGCCCATACGAGGGCACAAGCCCGTCGATCAGTTCAAGCATGTCCTTGGAAGTCTTGTAGCGGACCCGGCCCTTGTCCGTCAGCTTCCCCTTCGGCGTCCTTTCCGCCTCGATCATGTCGTCCAGCGCCCGCTTCAGGTAGTCGATCTGCCGGACATCCGGCAACCGCTCAAGCGTCACCCGACCGTCATCCCCGATCTTGAACAGTATCTGGGCCGATTCCGAACCTTCCTCGTCCATCAACTCGTTTGCTTCCCGCCATGCCCTTGCGGGAATGCGCTTGCTCTTGAGCAGCGCTTCAAGCTCCATTCCGGCTTCCGAAGCGTAATCTATGGGAGTGGCGTATGCCTGCTCGTAGGCGGCGTTCACCCTTGGCCTTGCGGCCTCGAACAGTTCGTCCTCCGTCGCCCTCAGCCCCTTCGGTGCACCCATGGTCAAGTCCAGCCCGCGCTTGAACCTGTCGGTTTCCCTGGCCGTGCGTTCGGTGAGCCTTCTCCTTATTGTTGCCTCGGTCGGAACGCCGACGGGACGCGAGAACGCCTTGGGCGTCCTGATGGCAACGTCGTCAATCTTGCCGCCGACTCGCTCCATCCCCTTGGCAAGCAGAGCGGTGGACGTGCCGCCCGTGTCGGCGATCATGTCCACTCTTGGAGTCGGGGCACCCTTCGGAATGTCCATCTTGAAGGCGTGTTTCAGCACGTCCACGGTGTTGGGCGGAACCTGCCCGATCCTGGCGGCTCTCCGCCTCTGGATGCCTTCGGCCAGCCGCCCAACGCCTGCTCCGATGGTGGGGCCTGCCCCGCCCAGAACGCCGCCGAACACCGCTGGCAGTGCGGCATTGCGCACTCTTGGGCCAAAGCCGCCCTCTCCTTCGGCAAAGCCAGCCGCTCCGCCTGCCGACGCTCCTGAAAAGGCTCCCGTGATCGACCGCATGAACGGCGATGCGCCAGTCACGGCCTTCGATCCGACCTGAGCCGCCTTGCCGACGGGAACGAACGATCCGGCGATCTCCGCTCCGGTTCCGGCCATGCCTGTCCGATCCCTTGCGGCATCCATGTAGTCCCTCATGGTGTCCCGGCCTTCGGCGTAGGCGGGCAGGTAGTCCTGCATGGACGGACTTTCCTTGAACTGCGACCAGGCGTTCAGCGGGCTGCGCATCGCTGCCTTCCCCGCATCCCGTGCAAGGTTCAAGGGTCCGGCTTCACGGACGCCTTCAACCAGCCCCGCCCATTCGTCAGACACGCCGCCCGTCGCGCCGTGCAGTCCGAGGTTGAGGTAGTCGAGAACCCTGTCCGCAGTGGACATCTTGGGCGTGGTCTTTCCCGTGGCAAGCAGATGCTCTGCGGGAACAGGGTCGGTCGCCCCTTCCTGCTTCAGGCTCGCAGCGATTTCCTGCGCAGCCTTAACGGCAGCTTCGGCGTTGTCTACCTTCTTGATGTTGTAGACTGTCCCGTCGATCTTGACCTTGAAATCCGGCATCAGTCTCCCACCTGCATGACCTGTATCCCGCCGCCCATGTCCTGCCATCCGGCAGTCGGCGTCTTGGCAGCCGATGTTTTGATCCTCTTGCTCTTTGCGATCTTCTCGAACCTGTCAGCCATCCGCAGGTACGCTTCCGCCTGCTCGCCCTCCGCAAGCGCCGCCTTGCGGCGGTAGGTCTGCGCCAATGCTCGATACTCCGCCGCAGGCCCGTCCGCCTCCTCGATGACAAAGCTGTCTTCGGGGTTCAGCCCTCCCATGGATGGGGCTTCGGAAAAGACGCTCGGAGCCGGTTCGTGCCAGGGCGCGAAAGCTCCTGACATGTCAGGGGCGGTTCCGGCCTCCTGTCCGGCAACCTTCCCCGGCGCTTGTCGAGGCATGGCCTTGGAGGCTGGGAACAAGTGCTGCAAGACCGCGCCCGCTCCCACAGGCTGCTGGCCCCAGCCCGCCATACTGCCGACATCCGCTTCAGGGCGCGTGGAATCCACCTTCGGCTTCGGCGGCGGCATTAGGGCCGCGAGCACGTCAGGGGCATCTCCCTGTCCGGGCATGGTCGGCATCGCAGGGGCAGTTCTTGGGGTGTCAGGGGCAGGACTCTCCGAAGCGGGAGCCGTCGGCGCGATCCGCGTGAAGACCTGCACGGCGGAAGCCTTGTCGGCTGCGTCTATCTTGTAGGTCTTTCCCCCGTATTTGATTCGGAACGTCGGCATCAGTCCTCCAGTATCTCGAACGGAATTCCGTTGAACGTGCCGGAATTCCTGGAGTTCCAGACCAGATCGCCGACCGCATCTTCGGACGCCTTGAAAGCGTCTGCCGGACTGAGACTTCCCTCAAGCGGGGGCAACGGGCTTCCAGTGATGTATCCCCTGAGTTCAAGCATGGTGTTCTCCAGCTTGGCCAGGAACATCTCAGGGCTGTCTTCAAGGTTCGGGACGCCTTTCAGGAGCCTGGGCACCTCGGTTTCGGGAACGGTCGCGCCGGAAATCTCCTTGATGTACTCGTTCAGGCGAACGTTCACCGTCTGCCGGAACTGGGTGTCGTTTCGCAGGTGCTGCTTGAGTTCTTCCGGCAACGCTCCCAGCTTGTCCAGGAAGCCCATTCCCTTTGCCGCCAGTTCCCCCTGCACGGTAAGGTGGCCAGCTTCCGCTCCGCTCTTTAGCTGATCGTAGATGTTCGCCCACTGCGCCAGTGCCGCTTCCTTTGCGTCGGTCGTTTCGTCAATGACCTCGTTCACGTCGTCACGATCCGAAGTCGGGGCCTGTCCCAGAATGTAGCCTTCGGCAAACAGGGCGTTTGCCTTTCCCTTTCCCTCCTCCGTCGTCACGTCAATGCTCAGGTCGTCGCCCGTTTCGGGATTGAAGAGATACACGCCCTTGAAATCAACGTCGCCGCCCCCGGCCTTCAGGGCCTTGTCCATCGCCAGGATGTCCGCCTGAAGCTCGCCCGTGACCGTGCCGTCGGCAATGGCCTGGTTGTATGCCGCGACCCCGCCCTCGTTGACGATGGAATGCGCGAGCTTCCTGAGTTCCGCCACTCTCGCCTTCTCGGTCTCTGCTCGATCCAGGGCTGCTTGCCGGACTGCCTCGGCGGCATTGAACTGTCTCTCTTGCAACCCGAACGTGCGATCCGCGTTGGCCTGCGCCCGGTCGGCCTCAAGCATCGGCCAAAGCTCTTTCATCATCGAGGCGTCCAGCGAACCGCTGCGCAGCCCTTCCATCACGGCGTCCCTGCCGCCCTCGCCGTAGATTCCGAACGCGGCCTGCAATGCGGCCTTGGCTTCCTCTTCCTTCTTCCGCTTGCGACGATCCTGGATGCCCGCGCCAAGTCCTGCGCCAAGCTGGCTCAGTCCCTGTCCGATTGCGGAAAAGGTCGGCGGCGTGTAGGCACTCGAACCGCGTGGGGAAACGTCGAAGAGGGTTGCGGGCATTTTACGGATACTCCGGCGCGGGCAAGATGTGACGAAGAAGCGGCGACTCCTTCAGGTATTTTGTAAGCTCTGGGTCATCCTGCTTCATGATGCCGCGCCGTTGCGCTTCGACCAGAATCCTGGGGTCCTGAACGTCAAGGCCCGCAAGGATTGCAGCCAACACGCCTCTTGTCCCCATCTTGCCGAGGCTGATGTCGTCTCCCGTCAGCACGCTCGCCAAGGCGGACCTTCCGGCAGCGCTCGCCCTGTCGCCGACAAGATTGGCGTAGGGTTCGACGGCATCCATTGCGCCGCCAGCCATTTCAGCGGCCAGGCCAGGCACTTGGCTGGCGGTGTCCATCACTTGTCCGGGCATGTTTTTCGCTTTTGCCAGAATGCTTGCCAGATCAGGCATTACGCTCTCCTATGCTGCGGCCAGCGCGTAATCGACGTGCTTGACGCCGTTCAGTTCTCCGACCGCATCGGGGTGCAGTTGCTCGACTTCATCCGCCATCAGGCCGATTTGCGGCGTGTCGTGCCCCTTGTAGTTGAACACGTAGACGGCCAGGCCGTTGTGCAGCCTGCCGACTGCGCGAATGTTCTCTTTCGCCCTGCGATCTGACAGCAACGCGCCGCCGAGCGATCCGGCAAGGCCGAGCAGTCCGCCCGTCCTCTGCGCCGCCGCGTTCGCCCTTGCCGCGTAGTTCGAGCCGGTCATGCCCACGATGTCCGGCGCGGAATACTGCGGAGCGGCGTAGCTTGGCATTCCGAGCAGTCCGGCAAGCTGGGAGACCTGGCCGAACGGCTCCTGCCGACTGTACTGCATCTCCGCGAAGTCCTGCTGGCGCTTCGCAAGCTCCTGGTTGAACCGCGCCTGCTCCTCGTTGAACCTCTGTCCCCTGAAGCCCATGTCCTGGTCGAACCGGTCCCGGCCCTCGCCCTGAAGCTGAGAGCGCCATCCGGTGTCCTGGTCGTAGCGCTGCTGCCCTTCCTGGCCCAGAAGCCCGCGCAGGGCGATGTCCTGGCCGAAGCGCTGCTGCCCTTCCTGGCCAAGCAATCCTCGCAGGCCCATCGTCTGGGCGAACTTGTCCCTTTGCGCCTGGTCCTGGAAGTTCTGCATGACGGACTGGGAATCGAAGACCTGCTGGCCCCGGTCAAACGTCTGCCCGCCACGGTCGAAGATTCCCGCCGCTTCACCGAACTCCTGCGCCCTGTTGCGCGAAGTCAGGTCGGCCAGCCTCTGGTGTTCCTGGGCACCCGCCATCACGGAGGCAAGCGACAGGTCGTTCATGGCCCTGTCACGGCCTTGCTGAAGCCGGTTCAGTTCCTCGTTGTAGGCTTCCGACCCCGGAGCGAGGCCCTTCTGCCAGAGCCTGTTCTCAAGGTCCGACTGCGCCCGCTCGTCGTCAGCCCTTCGCAGGTTCATGGCCCGCTCGTACATGGCGCTCGAAACCGCTTCCCTTTCGGCACCGAAGTCGTCCGGTCCCGACAGGGCGAGCCTGTCAGCGATCCGGCCACGCTCGTCCCGCAGCCCTTGCAGGTCGCCAAGCAGGCCCTGGTAGCCCTGCTGCCTGTTCCCAAGCTCCGCTTCAAGGTTCGTGTAGTCGCGAGGGTCGATCTGGACGCCGGGAAGCGAGCCGAAGTCCGTCTTGCGGACTCCGGGCAAGGCGTCGAAGTCCGTCTTCCTGATCCCCGGAAGGGAACCGAAGTCGGTCTTCCTGACGCCAGGGAGCTTGCTCGGGTCCAGGACGCCGACCTTCTGGAAGCTGCCCATGTCAGGGCCGGATGCCGTCACGTCCCCTATGCGGCCAAGCAGTCCGCCCGTGCCGCTGGCCCATTGCGGGTCAGGGGCGGCGTAATCGTGTTGGGCGATGACGCCGGGTGGTCTTTCGACCACGTTGTCCATGATCCGGTCGCCGCCGGGTCTGGCTCCCGCGCTCGCAGGCCGGGGACCGTCTCCGCCCTGATCGACGTTGGCAGCCATCCGCTGTCGGGTTTGGTGGCTGCGAGCGTCATAGCTGTTCGGGTCGCCACCGAGCTTTCCGTCCACCCAGCGACCGGCACGATTGAGAACGTTCCCGCTGCCGCTGGTGTCCTGCCACGGCCTCAGCCTTGGACGGCCATCGTTCGGCTGCGGCCTGCTGCCGCCCTTGCCGCCGCCAGACGTGCTTCCGCCCCCGCTTCCGCCGCCACTCGATTTGCTGCCGCCCTTGGCCATCACATCGCTCCTGGGCTGCGTCTGCCGCCCTTGCCGCCTCCGCCTCCGCCCTGCGGTGCGGAACCGAACAGCATTGCCTGAATCAACGGATGAAACTCCGTGTGCTGCATCCGGTCGGGAGTGCCGACCTCGCCGGTGTAGTAGGTCCGGGCGAACGGCGTCTGCTGGTGCATCTGGCTCAGCATCGCGTTCTCACGCGCCGCCTGCCGGTTGATCTCCATCTGCATTTCCGCCGTCTTCACCGGATCAGGCGGCTTCGGCCCTGACTTCTTGCCCATTTTCCTGCCCTCTCAGCCATATGCACTCTTCTGGAAACATTGACAGGACGCTGCTGTCGGTCTGCCCGTCCCATCCCCTGCGAGCCACGCCTTCCATCCTGAAGCCCATGCGCTCGGCCAGACGCCTTGCGCGTTTGTTGCGCCGTGACGTGGCGACCCACAGCCTGACCACTCCCATTTGCACGAACGGGTAGGCAAACATGTCTCGCAGCGTCGCTTTCGTGGCCCAGCCGGGCCGTGCCTGGGCGATGGTCGCCTGCATCGAGTTGCCATAGGTGCATGTCCGAAACTCGTTGTAGACCACGCCGCAGACCAACTCGTCGCCAATGGCGATTCCAAGCGCGGTGCACATCCCGAAGTCCTCCGGGGCCATGCCGATCCTGTGCGCCACCCAGGGCACGATCACGTGGTCGGCTCCTGCGAAGGAGACTGGCCTAGAGGAGTGCATGGGTCGTTTCGCTTATGATGTCGGTCGCGAAGTAGCGCATTCGTGCGCCGGAGGTCGAAGACCTGAGCCGGACGGAGATGGCCGTGCCGTCGCGGTTCAGCGCCTGCCACTCCTGGAGGCTGAACGTGCCTCCGGCCCAATCCGAGCCGGGATCGTCATCGTCGCCCCATTCGGCCTCGTCCCATTCCGCGCCGCCCGTCCTGAGCGAACTCGGAGCCTCCAGCCCGCCTTCCTCGTTGAAGTCGGTCACGGTTCCGATGGTGAACGTCACGTCGGCGTCCGAGTCGATCAGCGCCCGCGCCAGCGTGAAGCGCTTGTCCATCGCCGTGCCAAGATACTGGAACGCGCCCCGCACGTCGCCCTCGATGGGGTTCCCGTTGTCGTTGGTGCCCACGTTGGCCTCAAGGACGGAGCCGCCCGGCCCGCCGAAGAACAGCCTGTCCTTCCACTGCGCCCAGCAACGTGCGTCCATGCCGACGAACCGGCACCATGCGCCGGTCTGCGTGTTCATGACGTGCTGCTCGCCGCCGAAGGCGGGGACGTTGAACAGGAGCCAGTTGCTGTTCGTGTGGAGAACGCAGTCCCAGCCCACGGTGTCGCCGTGGAGCGCGGCCTTTTCCGTCACGGTGTTGGCGATCTTGGACGACAGGTTGGCGATCTCGCTGGAATGCGCGACACGCCCGGTTTGCAGGAGCCTGGTCACGGGTATGTAACCATCCGTGGTCATGGCTACAAGATCGCCGCCGTGCTTTGTGAGCGCCTTGTCGCCGATCAGCCGCCCGATCTTCCAGAGGCCGACCAAATCCCAATCGCTTGAACTGGTGATGTCGGTTCCCTGGTAGACAAGCACGGACCCGTTGTCGAAGAAGATGCAGAGAAGGTCGTCAACGCCTTCGCCTGAATCTATCGTGATGGTGCCAAGCCCGATTGCGTTGCCGCCGTCGGCGTTCACCCGGTCCAGCGCGAACCGTGTCAGGTCGCCCTGTATCGCGCCGAGGTCGCCGTACCAGAGATTGGCCGTGTCCTTTTGCAGGAAGAACAGGCGGCCCTTGAACGGCAGGACCTGGCTCAGGTCCGACGCGCTGAACGGCAATCCGTCCTGCCCGGACGCCTTGGTCCAGTTGTGGTCCGCCGCCATGGTGCCGTCCGGCTGTATCCGCTCGGGCGGGTCCTCGCCGTTGACCATGATGGTCGATCCCGCGAAGTGCGCGAACCGCCAGCGGTCGCTGGCGTAGGAGCCGTCCTTGACGGACTCCGCTGCAAGCGTGGAAACCTGTGACGGATTGGTCACGTTCCATATCTGCCCGCCGCCCACTGCGTAGAGCTTCGAGACCGTGCCGCTCTGGTGCGGTATCAGCGTCTGCACGTAGTCCGTGCCCGCGCCCGTCGCCGACACGCGGCTTCCCCGGCGCAGCACGACGGCCCCGCTTTCGGGAAAGTAGTTGTCGATCTGGATGGCGTATTTCGGCTTCATCGACGCCCAGGCGTCGGCGGTGTTCCAGCCGCCCACGGGAGCCTGTATCGTGTCGCGCTTGCCGAGCGAGTTGCGCGGGCCGAGGTCCGCGCCCTGCAAGGCCGCCCTGTTTATCGCGTATCCTATGCTCATCTGCCTAAACCGTCACGCCGCCGAAGCCGCTGTCAGGGACCTGGCCCTGCAATCCAGCGGCGGGCGTCCGCCCGATCCTTATGGTTCGCAGCCCGCCGTCCTTGGCGAACCGCTTGTCGCGCTCAAGCTCGAACTCGGCCAGTTCCGACGCGAACGACAGGCCGCGAGACTGCTTGAACCGCCATGTCAGGTCCTGTTCCACCAGGTCGTCGTCGAACAGGGTCAGGTCGGTGTCCGCCGCGACCCTGCCGCGAAAGACGGTCCGGGAAGCGTCCGTCAGCCACTGGTTGCTGACGTACTCGATCACCAGGTCCTGCGCCTGCGACGGGACGGGATCGACCCAGAACGCCTTGCCGGTTCCGGCGACGTTGCGCCTGATCCTGAAGTTCGGGGCGATGGACGTGGTTTCCACAAGCCCCGACTTGATCCGCTGCCACTCCGTCGGGCTGAGAGGCCCCCGCGCCTCGCGGTAGGTGTCCCTGTTCCAGACCGTGCCGTCCACAAGCTCCTGGTAGTCGTCCGGGAAGGCGTAGGACGCCTGGCCGGGGACCGTCTGGAACGCGAACTCCCGCGTGAGCACGATCCAGCCCTGGTTGCTCGTGCCCCGCATCTGGGCCATGTTCTTGCAGCCCCGGTTGAGCAGCACGACCATGGCCCGTGCGTGAGGCTCCGGGTTGCCGACAAGCGAATCGATGTCGCGCATTCCGACGACGGACGCGACGTTCCTCGCGATCTCGAAGACGTTAAGCCTTTCCGTCATCCTTCGCGGTTCCCTTTGCCTTCGTCGCCGGAGCCTGGCCTTCCACCCTGGCCATGAGCGCCTTCACCTGTTCCTGGAGCTTCGCGTTCTCGGCGAGGACGCTCTCGTTCTGGCCCTCAAGCGCCGTGATCCTCTCGACCATCGCGTCCTTCTGGTCGAACTGCTGCTGCCTGGCCAACGCGCCCCGCGCCTTGTCCCGCACCTTGGCGACGCCAGGCCCCAGGTGGTCGAGATGGGTGTCGGTCAGCCCGGCCAGCTGCTCCAGCGTGAAGACGCGCTTCTCGGCAAGCCTTGCCTTCATCGCCTCGTCCAGCCAGGCCACGTTGCGAAGCCGGGTCTGGCCCTTCGTCTGGTCCTCGGACTGCTGGTAGAGCGCCCACTTGCGGGCGTATTCCAGCTTGTCCTCCTCCGTGACGGGGCGGTCCACCTTGAAGAACCTGTCGCCGGGAAACTCCTTCCTGATGTAGTCGGCGTCGGCGACGGGGTTCCGGTAGAACTCGACGAACGCCTCGTCCTGCCCGCCGTGGTCCGGGTCGCCGTAGATCAGGCCGCCCTTGCTGTCGCGCCGCGCCTGGGCCTGCACGGGCACGTTCATCATCGCCGCCGCCTGCTCGATCTGGCCGGGGTCGGCGAGCACCGAGCCTTCCGGCTGGACGCTCAGGTCTGTTTGCATTGCAGTTTCCATGTTCGTTTTCCTCTGGTTGTCAGGCGTTTTCGGATTGCACGGCGGCCTCTGCCTCCACCGTGAAGACGTGATCGTGCCTGCTCATGCCGAAACGCCTTCGACGGTGATGCCGAACGCCGCCGCGCCATCCTCGCCAAGCATGTACAGCTTGGTTCCATCCTCAGACCTGGACACGTATACGGTCCCCGACGGTCCTTTCAGGTGCCCGGATACCGAAGGCAGCGGAGTGGTCGAAACCCCCAAGGCAGAGACAGGAACATCGACCGAGAAGGGGACAGAAGCCAATGCTTTCGCCGCTGTTGCACCCGACCGCCCTGAGAAACGAAGGATCGGATAAAGGTCGATGTCGGCCACGGTTGTCTCCGCCACGGCCTGATTGTTTTCCGACCCGCCAGTTCCCAATCTCACTGGCGGTGAAGGCTCAAGATGGGCCGAACCCGTGCGGGCATAGTCCATTTCACAATGGATGCGCCGCTCGATCTCATCGACCACCTGCTCTGCTGTCGTGTCCAATATGTAGTAATTCTGGGAATTACCCAAACCGCCAACATGATCTGAATGGATTTCAACGACGTTCTGTTCCGTAACATTGCCTTTCGCGTCCTTCACCTTCCGAGTGATGTCTAACGCCGCCATGATCTGGAATACGTTCAAGAACGAAGTGCGCAGATCGGCAATGACAATGGGGTCTGAACTCCTATGGACCAATTCGGTTTTCAGGAATCTGCTGCTCATTGTAAGTCCTCCTTCAGGTCAGGTTCTGCATTTCAGCTTGTCGATGCGGGGAACGGAACGCGGCGGAAGTCGAAGATCACGCTGTAGACTCCCTGTTGATTGGTGCCGG
>VYCX01000298.1:15985-17096 GCA_009843725.1 Boseongicola sp. SB0675_bin_26 | reverse complement strand
TTGCCTCCGCGCAGGTGATGTGCCCGTTTCGATTGTCGTCGTACAGGCCGAGCGCATCGACCGTGTCACCGGAGTTCCCGGCCTGCTGCGCGGCGGGTTTCCTTGCCTCCGGTACGGCATCTCCGTCCACAAGCACCAATTCGGTGGACAAGCAACCTGAGAGCACTTTCTCAAGCGCCGCCGCCTCTCTCATGTCTACAGTAAGGTCGTACTTGAGCTTGACGGCAACGACCCGGCCGGCAAACCAGCAGACGTTCCTTGCCGGCAGCCACTCCCCGGCGTCGTAGCCGCATTTGCCGCCATGTCCGCAACGGTTCACCTCGGGGGCGGCGAGGGTCAGGTTGAGCAGGTCACCGGAAAATCGTCGACGGGTTGCGGGGCTGGCTGCGCAGAGGCCGCTGTCATGCGCCTCGGAAAGGGCAACGATGTGCTCGACATCGGTTTGCCTTGCACTGGCAAAGTAGCGGCCGGTATAGGGTCCGTAAACACGACCGTCCATTGATGCGATGACCGCTTCCTCCGCCGATCCGGGATAGGGATAGTCTCGACGAGCATAGGGTGTGCAGCGAAATTCCTGCGATACCGTCAAACCCCGCCAAATGTCGCTGGTCGCCTGCGCCAAAGCGTCGTCCCGCAGCATGACCGGCCCAGAGACCGCGACGGCAGCGAGGGCTGCGAGCACGGCATGACGCATGCAAGACACCGGCGACGCGACGTCACGAAACGTGGTTGCCCGCCGCCCCGCAGCAAATGACCGAGCATTCGGACATGCACGGTCGCCTCGAGGAGTGTCAGGGTTCGGGGACCGACCCCCGAACGGCAATCTGCGAAGATGCTTCGTCACAATTCCGCCTGCGCATTCATCTGATGTCTCCCTGGATGAGGACGGCACCGAAGCCCGGCGGCGCATCAGGCCGTGCCAAGCCACGTTTTGGATTTCGATGGTCGGCATTCCTTGTGGACCTGAACGCTTGTTCGCCAAGGCGTAAACAAACTCCCGTCGGACCACAAATGGCCATGAAATCGAGTGCGACGGCGATGTGACCTCGATCGTCAAGATCACGCCCGAACGGTGGCCACGGGATTCGACGAGAGGTGGACGATTGCGAGA
>VYCX01000298.1:6775-15975 GCA_009843725.1 Boseongicola sp. SB0675_bin_26 | reverse complement strand
GAATTCCGGAAGCTCGAGGCGAAACCTTGTCCGAATGCCGGGTGCGGCTTGATGAGGCGAGCAGCCGTGCCAAGCCTGCTGCCGCCGTTCTCGTACGCGACCGCATGCGCCTCTATTGCCCATCAAGCGACCTTGTTGGTAGTCTTGGCATCCGTCACGCGTCCGGTTCGGGACTTGTCCGGGCAGCCCTCGCAAGGGCGCACCCGACCGGTTGCCAGGGAACCGGGCCGAATCCGGCAGTCCAGCATTTTGGCCGGAGCTCAAGATGCGGTCACAGGCTTGGCCAAGGCGGGGAGGAACGTGAAGAGCTGATGGTGGAAGTGCACTACTCCCCCTTTCTTGTCGCCGCTTCGGTGCTCGTCGCAATCATGGCCGGCTTCACCTGCCTCAGGCTGACCAACGGCCTGCGCAACCTCCCGGTCGCGCGGCGCAAGGTTCGAATCGCCCAGGCAGCCATCGCGCTCGGAGGTGGCATCTGGTCGATGCACTTCATTGGCATGCTCGCCGTAACCCTGCCGTTTCTCGTCACCTATGATCCACTGCTGACCCTCAGTTCGGCGCTCATAGCCATCCTGATCGCCGGATGCGGCCTGCTCCTCCTGCACTCCGGCGAACGCACCAGTTTGCGAATCCTTGCGTCCGGAAGCCTGACAGGCATCGGAATTGCATCCATGCACTACACGGGCATGGCAGCGATTTCATCAAATTGCATCGTGACCTATCGCCCTGCAGGAATAGCAACGGCCATCCTGATCGCGATCGCTGCATCGACGCTCGCCATGTGGTTCGCATATTCGAACCGCTCGCTGCCCAGAACCGCTGTCGGAGCCATCGTGCTCGGCCTGTCGATCTCGGCCATGCATTACGCAGCGATGCTCGGGACATCGTTTTCCCTGGCGGCCAATTTCGTGGCCGAACCGATCCAGGCGCTTGATTCGCAGGTTCTTGCAATATCCGTGAGCCTCAGCGCGTTCATCATCTGCGGCCTGTTTCTGCTGCTTGCGGTTCCAATGCAGGAAGGTCACGCTGCGGATGCGGACGATGCGACATCCGAGCCTGGACGCCACCCGGAGTCACGCCAAGCCGATCGCGCACGCAGCGTGACGCTTAGTCGGGTCGGCCAGATGATCACGCCTGCAAGGAACAGCATTCCCTACGAGAAGGAAGGGACCGTCCGGTTCATGAATGCGGACCAGATCCTGGCGATCGAAAGCGATGGACACTACACGAAGATCCGCACGGACGAGGATGCTCTCTTCTGCCCATGGTCGCTGTCCAAGGTGGAAAGCAGCCAGCTGGCCGGCCGCTTCCTGAAGATTCACCGCCGTTACCTCGTGAATCCGGCGCATATCAACGGAATTGGGAAAGTAGGCGACCAGCTCTTCTGCTATGTCGGCAAGGCACCTGAACTCGAAGTTCCGGTCAGTCGCTCGCGCGCGCGGGAACTGCGGAATCGGCTGGGCGTGTGAGCGAGACTCCATGGCGGCGGCAATCGTTGGTGCCGTTCACGCAGGAATTGGACCATTGATGCAAAATCCCTCCCGTTCGTGAGGAACGGGTTTCGCGCGATCATGGGCGACCTAGCCTTCCGCGCGAGAACTTTGCGGGAGGGCATCATGATATCCGCTGAATTTGACTATCATCGCCCGGGCACCCTGGACCAAGCGATCGGGCTTCTGTCCGAACACGAAGGTTCCGCGTTTGTCCTGGCTGGCGGGCATAGCCTCATTCCGATGATGAAGCTGCGCCTGGCAACACCCGAGCATCTGGTCGACATTCAGGACATCGACGAACTGTCCGGAATCACCGTTTCGGAACGCATGATCGAGATCGGCGCGACGGTAACGCAGTCCGACTTGATCGCTTCCGGCGAACTCTTCGACGCCTGCCCGATACTCAGGGAGACGGCGCTGCAAATCGCCGACCCGCAGATCCGCAACGTCGGCACGGTCGGCGGCAATGTCGCCAACGGCGACCCCGGCAACGACTTGCCGGCAATAATGCAGTTGCTGGATGCGGAATACGTTCTGCAAGGCGGAGGCAGGATGCGGGCCGTCAAGGCAAGAGCGTTTTATGAATCCGCCTTTTTCACCGTGCGTGACGAGGGGGAGATTCTGACGACGATCCGAATCCCGGTCCCGCCGTCCGGTCACGGCCACAGCTATCAGAAACAGAAACGCAAGGTCGGCGACTATGCCACGGCCGCCGCCGGCGTCATCCTGACGCTCTCGGACGAAACCTGCACGAGCGCCTCCGTGGCCCTGACCAATGTCGCGGACACTCCGCTCTGGGCGCAAGCGGCTGCAGACGCCCTGGTCGGCACCGACCTAGGCGCACGGGCGATCAACGAAGCGGTGGATGCCGCAAGGGCGATAACGGAACCCGCATCCGACGGGCGGGGGCCGGCCGATTACCGCACCCACGTGGCTGGCATCATGGTCCAACGGGCCATACTGACCGCCAAGAGCCGCGCGGCCTGACGGCATCTGCAAGACCTTTGGAGAATTCCATGTCAAAGACCCAAGTGAACATGACAGTCAACGGCAAGGCGGTGGAAGCCGCGGTCGAACCGCGCACCTTGCTGATCCACTTCCTGCGCGAACAGCTGAACCTGACCGGATCGCATATCGGCTGTGACACCAGCCATTGCGGCGCGTGCACGGTCGACCTGAACGGCAAGTCCGTCAAGTCGTGCACGATGTTTGTCGGGCAGGCCGAAGGCGCGGAAATCACCACGATCGAAGGCATCGCCCAAGAGGACGGCGCCCTGCATGCGGTGCAGGAGGCATTCCGCCAGCATCACGGATTGCAATGCGGATTCTGCACGCCGGGCATGATCACGCGTGCATGGCGGCTGCTGCAGGAGAACCCCGCGCCGACCGAGGAAGAGATCCGGTACGGCATCAGCGGGAACCTTTGCCGCTGTACCGGGTACCAGAACATCGTAAGGGCCATACAGGCCGCGGCAGCCGACCTTTCGGTCAAGGAGGCAGCAGAATGAACGTCCAGGCAACCACCGATTCCGAGCGCACCGAAAGGCTCCAGGGCCTCGGATCCTCACGAAAGCGCGTGGAAGACGCTCGCTTCACCCAAGGCAAGGGAAACTATGTCGATGACATCAAGATGCCGGGCATGCTGTTCGGCGACTTTGTGCGCTCGGACTATGCCCACGCCCGCATCAAGTCGATAAACAAGGATGCCGCGCTTGCCTTGCCGGGCGTTGTCGCCGTCCTGACGGCGGAAGACCTGAAACCGCTCAACCTTCACTACATGCCGACGCTCGCCGGCGACGTGCAGGCGGTGCTGGCTGACGACAAGGTGCTCTTCCAGAACCAGGAGGTCGCATTCGTCGTCGCGGAGAACAGGTATGTCGCGGCGGATGCGGCAGAACTGGTCGAGGTCGAGTACGAAGAGCTTCCGGCCCTCGTTGACGCCTTCAAGGCAATGGACGAGAATGCACCGCTGCTTCGCGAGGACATCAAGGACAAGCAGGAAGGTGCCCACGGGCCACGCAAGCACCACAACCACATATTCCATTGGGAAGAAGGCGACGAAGCCGGCGCAAACAAGGCGCTTGCGGACGCCGAGGTGACCGTCGAGGAGCTGATCACCTATCAACGCGTTCACCCTTGCCCGCTGGAAACGTGTGGATGCGTGGCCTCGATGGACAAGGTCAACGGCAAGCTCACCCTCTGGGGCACGTTCCAGGCGCCCCATGCCGTTCGCACCGTCGCCTCGCTCATTACGAAAATTCCTGAGCACAACATCCGCATCGTGTCTCCCGACATCGGCGGCGGCTTCGGGAACAAGGTCGGCGTCTATCCGGGCTACATCTGCGCAGCCGTGGCATCGATCGTCACCGGCCTGCCGATAAAGTGGGTCGAGGACCGGATCGAGAACCTGACGGCCACGGCGTTTGCCCGCGACTATCACATGACCGGGCAGCTCGCCGCGAAGAGGGACGGCACGATCACCGGCCTGCACTGCCAAGTCCTTGCCGATCACGGCGCATTCGATGCCTGCGCGGACCCGACCAAGTTTCCGGCAGGATTCTTTCACATCTGCACCGGATCGTACGATATCCCGGTGGCCTACGTGGGCGTCGACGGCGTCTATACCAACAAGGCGCCGGGCGGCGTCGCCTACCGCTGCTCATTCCGAGTGACGGAGGCCGCCTACCTGATCGAGCGAATGATCGATGTGCTGGCCAACAAGCTCGGCATGGATCCGGCCGAACTGCGCCTGAAGAACCTCATCAGGAAGGAGCAGTTTCCGTACACGTCAGCGTTGGGCTGGGAGTACGACAGCGGCGACTATCACACGGCCATGAACAAGGCGCTGGAGGCAGTTGGCTACAAAGCACTGCGGAACGAGCAGGTCGAGAACCGCGCCGCTTTTGACCGCGGCGAAACGCGCAAGCTCATGGGCATTGGCATTGCCCACTTCACGGAGATCGTCGGGGCCGGACCGGTCAAGAATTGCGACATCCTCGGTCTCGGCATGTTTGACAGCTGCGAGATTCGCATCCATCCAACCGGATCCGCGATCGCCCGTCTCGGCACCATTAGCCAGGGCCAGGGCCACGCGACCACTTTCGCGCAGATCCTGGCCACTGAAATCGGGATTCCCGCGGACGACATCACCTTGGAAGAAGGCGACACGGACACTGCGCCCTACGGTCTTGGCACCTATGGCTCGCGCTCGACGCCTGTCGCAGGCGCCGCGACGGCCATGGCCGGACGCAAGATTCGCGCCAAGGCACAGATGATCGCGGCCTATCTCCTGGAAGTCCATGACGGCGATCTTGAATGGGACGTCGACCGCTTTCAGGTCAAGGGCAATCCCGAAGCGCACAAGACCATGAAGGAAATCGCGTTCGCGGCATACAATCAGGCCATACCCGGGCTGGAACCGGGTCTCGAGGCAGTGTCATACTACGATCCGCCGAACATGACCTATCCTTTCGGCGCCTATGTCTGCGTGGTCGACGTCGACGTGGACACGGGCGTGACCGAGATTCGAAGCTTCTATGCACTGGACGATTGCGGCACCCGCATCAATCCGATGATCATTGAGGGCCAGGTGCACGGAGGATTGACGGAGGCGCTGGCGATCGCGATGGGGCAGAAAATTTCGTATGACGAGATCGGCAACGTCCAGGGCGGCAACCTGCTGGACTTCTTTCTTCCGACTGCGGTCGAGACCCCGCTCTGGCAAACCGACCACACGACTACACCGAGCCCCCATCATCCGATCGGCGCCAAAGGCGTTGGCGAAAGCCCGAATGTCGGAGGCGTGCCAGCGTTCTCGAATGCCGTGAACGACGCCTTCGCCCACAAGGGGCTCACGCACACCCAGATGCCACACGATCATTGGCGCGTATGGAAGACCGCGCATCAGTTGGGGCTGACGGGCTGACCCTTGGCGAAGCGCGAATTCGGACCGACGCCATGCGACGAAATCCCGGCCTGCAACGCTTGAGCACAGGATGACCGCCGGAGCCGATATCGAACGGAAGCTCGCAAGTGTCGGCTACGTCGCCGACAAGGGTCTCGCGACAGCGCTGCGGCTTGCCCTTTCGCTGCAGCGCCCGCTTTTGCTTGAAGGTGATGCAGGCGTCGGCAAGACAGAGACTGCCAAGGCTCTTGCAGGAGCGCTCGACACGAGACTGATCCGCCTGCAGTGCTATGAGGGCCTGGATGCGACCTCGACCATATACGAGTGGAACTACCAGAAGCAGCTGCTCGCGATTCGGGCGCGAGAGCATGGCGAGGTTTCTGCAGACGTGCTGGAAAGGCGGATATTCTCGGAGGAGTATCTCTTGCGGCGTCCTCTGCTCGAGGCGATCAGCCTGGACAGGAGCCCGGTTCTCCTGATCGACGAAATCGACCGTGCCGACGAAGAGTTCGAGGCTTACCTGCTTGAAGTCCTCTCAGACTTCCAGGTCACCATTCCCGAACTCGGCACCGTTTCGTCAAAGGCTCGCCCGCACGTGATCCTCACGTCAAACGGCACACGCGAACTTTCGGACGCACTGAGGCGGCGGTGCCTGTATTCATACGTGGAATTTCCGGATCATGCCCGGGAACTGGCGATCCTGAAAGCGCGCGTGCCAAATCTAGAGGAATCGCTCGCTGGCCCGATCGTTGATTTCGTCCAGCAGCTTCGGAGGGAGGATCTCGAAAAGAAGCCGGGCATCGCCGAAACGCTCGACTGGGCAGCGGCGATTTGCGGGCTGGGCATACGGGACATTCGGGATGACCCCGAGAAGATCGCCGCAACCATGATCTGCCTTCTCAAGACGGAACCGGACCTGAAGGCCGTCACGAAGGAAACCGTTGCCCGCCTGGCGGGACAGCCTGCATGACCCCGGCGGCTTTCGTTACCGGCTGCGATGCCCAAATTCCAGACCGTGTCGTCGGATTTCTGCATCACCTGCGGAAGAGCGGCTTCATGGTAGGTACCGAGGATTGCGCCCGCATAGCGGAACACCTTTCTCGACGCCCGCTGCCGCCCGTTTCCCGGATGTGCCACGAACTGAAGGTGCTGCTGACCGGCAACAGGGAGGAGTGGCGACGCTTTGACAAACTGTTCGAAGCGTACTGGCTTCCCGCTGGCCACGTGCGCACACGTGCAGCGCGCACGTCCTCGCCCCACGTGCGCAATCCGCTTCGCCAGGACAACGTGTGGCAAGACCATCTTTCGAACCGCCGGGACGGCTTGGGCGGAGACGCACCAAGGGTCGAGGCCGAAGGCGCCGGGCCGGACGCGTCAGGCGAAGCCGCCGGGCGGCTGGTGGCGACGCTACGGTCCGTCAACCGAAAGACCGACTTGAAACACGTCGTCGATCCAGACGAGATCCGCGAAGCGGAAGCAGTGGCGCTTCGTCTCGCCAAGGCCATGAGGTACCGGCTTTCGCGGCGCCACCGTACCTCGGCCAGACGCCTCCGAATCGATCTGCGCCGCACGATCAGGCACGCTCTTGCGAGAGGCGGCGAGCCGATAGAACTGCTTCGGCGCGAGCGGCAGGACAGGCCCGTTCACATCGTCGTCTTTCTGGACGTATCCGGTTCAATGGAGCACTACAGCCGGTTCCTGCTCCAGTTCGTCAAGGGACTTGCCTGCTCCTGGCTGCATTCCGAAGCGTTCATCTTTCACACGCGCCTGATCAGGGTCACAGACGCCCTCCGCGACCGCAATCCCGCTCGGGCAATGACGCGCCTCGCCCTGATGGCCGAAGGGTTCGGCGGGGGAACAAGGATCGGCGAAAGTCTCGCAACGTTCAACCGCCACTATGCGCGGCGCATTGCCAATTCGCGAACGGTCGCGATCATCCTGAGTGACGGTTACGACACGGGAACGCCGGAAATGCTTGCCACCGAACTCGAAGGGCTGAAAAAGCACATCCGACGTCTCGTATGGCTCAATCCCCTTCTCGGTTGGCAATCCTATGCGCCGGTGACTGCCGCGATTCAGTCCGCCCGTCCGCACATCGACCATTTCGCGCCGGCGAACACGCTGGAAAGCCTCGCGGCCATTGAACCGGAACTGGCGCGGATATAGCGGTCACGCGATGACACTTTCGGAAGCCACTCTTGACCTGATTGAACGGCTCCGCGGAAGTGGCAAGAGCTTCTGCGTGGCAACCATCGTGCGCACAAAGGACGCGACTTCGGCGAAGCCTGGAGCCAAGGCGGTCGTGACCAACGATGGCGAATTGCGCGGTTTCCTGGGCGGCGGCTGCGTGACCGGGGCCGTCAGGAAAGAAGCGCAGCTGGCACTGACGACCGGGCAACCCAAACTGATCCGCATAAGGCCGAAAGAGGAAATCGATGTGCCCGTGGATCTCGATGGCATCGCGCTTCACAAATCATCATGCCCAAGCGGCGGCACCATCGAGGTATTCCTCGAACCAATGCAGGCGGCGAGACACCTGATCATCCTGGGATCCTCTCCGATCGCATGTGCTCTCGCCGGGATTTCGAAGGCCTCGGGCTACCGCACGATCAGCGGCACGCAAAAGCGGGCGGAAAGTGTGGTGGCTGCGGCTGATGAGAATCTAGACAGTTTTGCTGCGGCGGCTCGCAAGGCCGGACAGGAAGATGCACTCGTGCTGTCAACGCAGGGACGACATGATCGCGAGGCGCTGAAAGCCGCACTCATGTCGGAAGCAGGATACATTGGCATGGTTGCAAGCCGTCGCAAGTTTGCCGCCCTGGCAGATGCATTTGCCGGGAATCCGGATCTTTGCGACCGACTCGAAGATGTACGCGCACCGGCGGGCCTAGACATCAGCGCCGTCGAGCCCGAGGAGATTGCGTTGTCAATCATGGCAGAGATCGTGGCGCTCAGACGCGCCGGGCAATTCGGAAAGAAGCCCGAAGGAGTCTGAAGTGCAGTGCAGCATGTCTGCGAAGCGCATTGAATCACGTCGGCGGCAGTCAGGGCAAACGGTTGGCTTCACCGCGATTGGCGTTTCCCGCGGCGCACTGCCTCGACGGTGCATGACAGTGCCGCGCAGGACCGACACATGCGCTCGAGAAGTTCCGAGCGTGACCGGCCCGGGCGCCTGAAGCATCTCTGGGCGGACCGGGGCGGCTGTCGACAATGCACCGCTTGCCGGGGTCATTCGCCCGGCCGGGCCGTGCAGGATCGAGGCGCTTCTCCCGGTCCAGGTCAGGCAGGCCTGTCCCGGCAATCATCCAGATTGCCGCAGGAAAGCACTTGCGAGCCGGATCGCTGAAATTGTGCCAGACGTGTCGACGGGCTGCCAGCGACATCTTCGGTGAACATCCACGGCGCCCGCTTCATCGCGACGTGCCAGAGGTCGGCCGATCGGCGAGACGAGACCGCCCTTGGAGCAAACGGTGCCGCTGTCATCTCCACGCAAGCATTCCAAGTCAGCCTTTGGGCGAGCTTCCGTCAAGTTTCCCGAGATCCGAACGCCCCGCGCTGGGTCTTGGAGCGCCCGGTCACTCCAGGACTCAATCCGGCTGCGGGACGAAGGCGGCATGCCGAGCAAAGTCCTGGTCACCGGCGTGATTCGCAATCGTGGCGCCGTGTGCCGACAAGGCCTGACCCATGGCGCGAAGTCTCCCGACTTGGCGTCACGAGGGGCCCGGCGATGCCGCAGCGGATGAGGAATTCCTCCATTCGGTCCTTGGCGCCAAGGAGGCGATGGAGGCATTGGTGTATGGACG
>VYCX01000298.1:0-6765 GCA_009843725.1 Boseongicola sp. SB0675_bin_26 | reverse complement strand
GCCGTCCGACCGATGCCCCACGAAAGGCGATCCGCAACGCCATTCTTGACGGAATGCTCAATCTCTACGAAGGGGCGCAAAAAGCTCTGGTTACGCTCGGAAGTGCGTCTTGAATGCCCAAACCATGCAATCGGCCCTCACCGGCAATTGGAAAGTATGGATGGAACGTCGACCATGTGCCAGAATGACCCCAATTGCGTCTCAAAGGAATTGGGCGAGGTGTCTTTGCGCATGCACCATGACAAGTTCGGGATCGAAGCGGTCTGCTTGCGCATTGGGTCCTGCTTCCCTGAGCCCAGCAAGCACCGGATTCTGCCGACATGCATGAGCGGCGACAACTTCATCCAGCTGTTTGATCCCGTCTTCATGAGTCTCAGGCCTGGATGCACAATCATCCATGGCACCTCCGCCAATTCCCCGTGCTGGCGGGACAATCGCGAGGCCGCCCATCTCGGATGGCAGCCCAAGGTCAACGCCGAAGTCTCCCGCAAAGCGATGGCCGCCGAGATCGAACCGCCTGCCCGTGGCGAAGCGAATGCGCGCTTTGAGGACGGCGCGTCTTGCGGCGACGGCATCCACGAAAGCTGACGCGCATGGCTCCCGTCATCCAGCTGACAGGCATTTCCGGAATCCTCGTCACCCCGTTTGACGAGGGGGGCAACATTGCCGCCGACCGACTCGCACCCATCGTGGACCGGGCAGTCGGTGCGGGCATTCACGCACTGACGATCAACGGGAACACCAGCGAATTCTACGGCCTGACGATCAACGAGGCATTGGCAATGGTGGATGCCGCCGCCGCAACGATCAACGGGCGCGCGCCCTTGATCGGCGGAGTGGGACGTTCGGTGCACGAGGCCTGTGCGTTGGCCCGCGCTTCCGTTGCGTCAGGTGCGGCAGCGATCATGGTACACCAGCCGCCCGACCCGTTCGTCTCGCCCAGGGGCCTGAAGGACTACGTCGCGCGCGTATCGGACTCTGCCCAAGGCGCTCCGGTCCTGCTCTACCTGCGCAACGACGGCATCGGCACACGCACGATTGCGGACCTTTGCGAAGTCGACAACGTCGTTGGCGTGAAGTGGGCAACGCCATCACCCGAGAACCTGGCCCAGGCCATGGCCGCCTCGCCGGATCACGTCGCCTGGGTGTGCGGACTGGCCGAGATCCGGGCTCCGCCGTTCTACGCGGTCGGGGCCCGCGGCTTCACGTCCGGCCTCATCAATGTCTGGCCGGAACGTTCCGCAGAGATTCACGCAGCGCTTGATGCAGGGAATCTCGACAATGCGTCGAACCTCATTGACGGCATTCGGACCTTCGAAGAGCTCCGCGCGGAGGAAATGGGCGGCACGAACGTATCGGTCGTGAAGGCCGCTTTGGCCCTGATGGGCGAGGATTGCGGACCGACGCGTCCACCGTCGTCCTGGCCTCTTTCCGAGGCGCAGGAATCGCGGCTTCGTGAGTTCCTGAACGAGCACGGTATCGATCCTCGCTCGGTCTGCTGATGATCGCCCGAACCTGATCCGCTTCACGGACGGCACGAAGGACATCGACACGTCAGGCGCATCTCTGTCGCGCTTGGGGACCGACAGGCCTGCATCCGGGGAATGCCCACCCAAGAACCGCTTGCGCAGACACGCAGCAACGTCGGCGGCAACACATGCCCTTCTGCAGGACTCCGCCTTGCAGCCAAGGCGGCTATGGCGTCTTTCCAGGCGCATTCGACGAGCGATTGCGAAACGTGCGACCAGATGTTGCGCGACGCGGACTATCCCTTCGTCAAGCTGCATGACCGCAAGACCGGTCAAGTTGTCTCGGCAATCCAGGCAGGTGTCGCCCTGCGCCGGTCCGGTGCTGGTGCGGTGCGTCCACCGCGTGCTGATTTGACAGAGGTCGAGGATGAGGCGATGCGCGGCGCGATCGGAGAAGGACCTCGATCTCGAAATTTCTGCAGATTCGCCCGAATTTCCACCTCTTCGCACCAAGGTCAAAGACGTTCCAAGAATGTGGAGTGGATGCTCATTGCGATGCGTCCATTCGCAATGAACGTCTGCCGACCAACATCATGACCTCGGCGATTCAAGGATCGATGCGCATCGTCGCACGGGATTCCGGCCGCATCAGGTCTCGAACGTCCACGTCGTGACTTGCCGCCAGTTCTGGCCTGGATACAGCGTGATGTCGGGAAATCCCGGTTCGTGCGGCGCATTGGGCCAGAACTGCGCTTCGAGGGCAAGGCCGCAATACGAAACTGGGGCAACACCATCGTTGGTGCGCTGGTCCGGACAGGCAAGAATGTGCCCGTCGAAGGCCTGAAGGCCAGGTTCCGTGCTCGCCATGACCATCGTGGCGTCGGGACCGGTCAGACGTGCAACCTCCCTGAGCGGCTGACGGGAAGCGGAAATGCAGAAATTCGTGTCAAGAAGGCCGTCGGCACCGTCATTCAGCACGCGGCCGTCTCGGAAGTCGAAGCGCGTGCCCGCCACATCTGAAATTTCGCCCGTGGGAATCGTGGTGTCAGGATCGCTGGGCAGGTACCGGTCAGCGTGAATCTGCAGCTTGTGATTCCTGGTCGTGGGCGCCTTGCCAAGACGCCAGTAGCTGTGGTTCGCGAGATTCAGGATTGTGGGGGCGTCAGTCCTTGCCGTGAGCGTGAGCGACAGGGTTCGATCTGCAATCTCGAATCTCGCCTCGACGCGACGTGTGCCCGGGAACCCGCCCTCGCCGTCGGGCGCCACAAGCACGAGCGTGGCGTGGCGCCCGGAATGATCGACCAGTTCCCAGACTCTCTCGTGAAACGCACCGCCGCCGCCATGGAGGGTGTGGGCATTGAGGAAGTTCCTCTCGAAGCGGCACTCGATGCCGTCAATCGTCGCACGGGCACCCGCAATGCGATTTGCGACCGGGCCCATGATCGTTCCGCAATGAGCGAGTGGCCCCTCATAGGCCGAGATGTCCGGGCTTCCAACTGTCAGGCTGTGCGGCAGGCCTTCGAGGCGGACGTCCTGGAGCGCGCCGCCAAACGTGATGACACGTGCGGCAAGCGGGCCGTCCTGAAGGGTCACGCGATGAACCTCCCGGCCTGAAGCGGTCACGCCAAAACTCTCAACCATGCTGACGACTTGTGCATCCTGACAGACGAGACAGCAAGGCCGTCAACGACCTCGCCTCGCTGCAATTGGGCTCGCCCGAGCCAACGCGCGAGACACCCAGGCAACGGATCCTGGCGACGGCGCCAAACGACCTTGGGAGCTGGACGCCTAATCGGGCTCGATCGGAGGCTGCCGGCCGGCCGGACTGCCGGCAAGGTCGCCCGCCTGGGCCATCAGCCAGTCGCATGCCGCCTGCGCCGCCGAGGCCGTCTTGAGAATCGCCCGGTGATCCGATTTCAGGATCTTGATCCACTCCTTCAGGTAGGCCGCGTTCTCCTCGAAGCGGGGTTCTATGCCGAGCAGCGCTCCTGCCATGGCCGAGCCAAGTTCGGCCACGAGCTCCTCGTGCGCGTAGCGGGTGTCGCTGAACGCGTCGCTCAAGCGCCGGTCTAGCCGATGCGGAGCGCCGGTCGCGTGAATCGTCTCGTGCAAGAGCACGCCGGCGTAGGTGGCGCCGTCCTTGAAGAAGTCCTCGGGCGGCATGTGGATGACGTCACGCGCAACATCATAAAACGCACGAGGCGCCCCCGATGTCTCCAGCCCCACGTCAAGGCGCCGGAACCATGCCATCAAGGCGGGATCAACTCCCGTTCCGGAAATCGTCGACCGATCGGCCGGCGCGCGAAACCGCTCGTCCAGGCCATCAATCTGGTCCAGGTTGAAGACCCGATACGAGCGCAGATATCCGTATGTTGTCGGTTCCTCGCCGGGGATTTCGCTTTCCCGCACCACGGTGCCGACCTTGATGACCCGCGTGCCGCGCTCGCCCTTGCGAACCTGCCCCCCGCGTGCCGCCGCCTGACGATACGTCATCCAGAATGGCGCCGAGTACCCCTTGGCAATTGCCTTGCGCCAGAGCACGACGACGTTGATCCCGCGGTAAGGCGTGCCGCAGGCCCGAAGCGGCAACAGGGCCGTGCCGCCGCCGGCCGTCCAGGGAGCGCGCCAAGGCGGGGAGCCTCGTGTCAGGGCATCGACGATCGCATCAGTCACCTCGCCGCAGATCGCGCGCGTCCTGCTGACCGTTGCCGACAGCTGCCTTGCCTTGCGCTCGCCAGAAGCGGCCGCAACTTCCTCGACTTCAGCCTGCTTGGCCGTGTTGGAACCCCATGCATGTCGCCACACGGGGTCGGCAGCATCGTCACGTTCCTCCAGCGGACCTCTGAAATTGAACCGAAACGAATGGCACTTGCGTGCAAGCGGGTTCAACTGGGCATTGATCACGGATGCTCTGACCTTCATTGCCATTGGCTTGTTTCCCTTTCGAAATTGAGCAGATCACGCTTCATGAGAGATCCGTTGAGAAATCGCGGAAGGACCTTGCGCGCAGCGTCCAAGGCTCGGATGAAATGTCTTGAGCCTTGCCGTTCGGGCGCCTTTCGGCGCGAACCGTCCCGGCGGGGTCCGAACCGGAAGACCCGGCAGGGCAGCCCGATTGTCGCGCACGGTGCGGCGCAACGTCGTGCGACACGGGCCGCGACAAGGATTGACTGGGTCACCATGCGTTCGCGGATCGCGCAACAGACTGAATTGAAGTGAGAATTTATCGGCAGGCGAACTGACCATGCGGTCTGCAGATCCATCGAGAACAAGACTCCAGATGTGCGGCTTGACATTTGCAATGTGGAACATAATATGAACAAAGTCAAGCACCATATTTGGAACATAAATTGAACATATCGAATGCGGAAGCCGATCGCCATTCGATTGCAAGGGAGGGGTTTGAAAATGGCCAATGATCCAAGTGCCCGAAACAGCGGCACCCGTCCGGCGGCGGTTTCGTCAGCGGAGGCGGACTGGGCCGAGAGAGAACGCAAGGCGGAAGAAGCGCGCCAAATGGAACGTGCCGAACTGAAAGATCTGCTGCGCGCCAAAGGCGTGGAACGCGTCGAAGCGGGTTACGACGGCTACGGCGATTCGGGCAACGTGAACCATGTCGCCCTGTCTCCGGCAAAGGTCGAGGTCAGGGAGATGGAGACCAGGCTTGCCGACTTCATCTGGGCGACCGCCTACAACCTGAATCCCGGATTCGAAATCGACGACGGAGGCGAAGGCACGCTGACGTGGGACGTCGCCAAGGATCGGATCGACGTCAAGCACGTCGCGTTCATCTACGAGAGCTTCGAGTCGGTCCACGAGGACGTCTGAGATGGCGCATCCGAATCACCATGCGGAGAGTTCCGCGCGCAAGTTCGGTGGCGCGCCGGCCGATTACCACGCGCTTCATGACTGGTTCGATGCATCGAAATCGCATGAAGCGCTTCCGGTCCATCGGGCCCTGCGGCATCACAGCCTCGGAATCTTTGAGGCGCAGCGGACATTTGGCCGCGCGCTCGTCAATTCGGACGGCCGGCAAGTGCCCGTGCGCTTTGTCGCGGAACAGCACGTGCGTGAAGATTGCCGACGAATTCCCTCTGTATCGGATTGGTTGAGAGGCATCCCCGTTGCATCGTGGATGGTGAACGGTGTCATCCTTCCGGATTCGGAGCCGGTAGCTCTCGACAAGCAGGCGGATTGGCGCACATCCGTGGCCGCCGGGCAGACGATACTGGGATTCGAGGACTGGTTGGCTGATCGTGAAGCGCGCAGGCAAGCCGAGTCGGCCTGAACCGGACCGGCGCGACCTGCCGCGACTGAATTTGCGGACGCCAGATTGCCGAAGTCCGTACGACACGGCCTGAGACGTTGCCTCGTTTGGCAGGATCGGCATCCAGGATCTCGACATCAATGCGCCCCGTGAATCGTGAAGCCAGGCCCTGAAGCGCCTCGTGGGGAGCGCTCTGCACCCGAGCAGCTCCGAGAAGCTTGCCGACCATCGGCAGGCCCCTTGGCCTTCATCGCGGGACGCAATGTGCCATCGCGTTTCCATGCAACGCCAAACGTTGCACCATGGGCGTGGCAAGGATTCCTGATGCCAGTGCCGAAGGACTCGGTCGAGAGGATCGCCAATGCGCCTCCGACAAGACGGCCTCCTGCCCTGCACAACGGTTTGCCATGATTCCGAGAACGAAGTAAGAGAACATCCGAAACGGAAAGTTCCCCTTGCACCGTCGATCCGAACAGGGATTCCGGCTTCATCTTGCCTTGCAAGGAACAACGCGAACGAAAGGCGGCAACGTGGAGGCGCTTGGCCTCACATTCGAGATAATCGTCGTCCTGGCAATTCTGGCCGTCACCATCGGACTCTTCGTCTCGGAAATCGTGCGCGTCGACGTTGCCGCGTTCTCCATCATGGTGCTTCTGGGGCTTCTCACAATGGTGCCCGGCCTCGAAGGCCTCGCCGACCTGCGCCAGCTCTTCAGCGGGTTCGGCTCCAACGCGGTCATCTCGATCATTGCGGTAATGATCATTGGCGC
The DNA here is from genome assembly GCA_009843725.1 of Boseongicola sp. SB0675_bin_26. Taxonomy (GTDB): domain Bacteria; phylum Pseudomonadota; class Alphaproteobacteria; order Rhodobacterales; family Rhodobacteraceae; genus JAJEFO01. Next base: position 260 of record VYCX01000298.1, on the reverse strand, counting down.
AGGCCTTGACCGAACCGGCGCGATGTCGACGGTGGCGGCATGGATCACGAGAGTCGGTGGCAAGACGGAGTCCCGGATCATCTTGCTGATTTCCGCCACGGTGGGCGTAATCTCCAGTTTCATGCAGAACGTCGGTGCCGCGGCTCTCTTCCTGCCCGTGGTCAACCGGGTTTCCACGAGGACGGGCTTGCCGATGGCCCGGCTTTTGATGCCAATGGGCTTCTGCGCGATCCTCGGCGGCACCATGACCTTGGTAGGCT
>VYCX01000064.1:16934-17374 GCA_009843725.1 Boseongicola sp. SB0675_bin_26 | reverse complement strand
GCTCTCGGAACCTTCGTTCCTCAAGCCCCTCCCTTCAGGGAGGGGTCGCTGACGTTCCCGTGATCCGTTCCCGCACCTTGGGCAACGCTACCCAATCGCCGCGATCCTGCCAACAGGCCATGCAAGCTCGCTTTTCTCGAATTGCTGTTCGCACCTGACCAGCCACGGCCCTTCGCAATTTCCCTTGCAACGATTCGGCAAAGACTGCAGCACAAGCGCATGAGCAAGAGTCTTGCACGCGTCACCGCAGCGCTCGAATCCGCAGGTCTCGCCTGCAAGATACTCGAGATGCCAGGCGAGACCCGAACCGCGGGCGACGCTGCCCGAGAGGCAGGTTGCGAAATCAACCAGATCGCAAAGTCGATCGTCTTTCGCGGCGAAGAAAGCAATTCGGTCGTCCTCTTCATCAACTCTGGCGGGAACCGCGTCGAAGGCGAGAA
>VYCX01000064.1:0-16924 GCA_009843725.1 Boseongicola sp. SB0675_bin_26 | reverse complement strand
GGCGAGAAGGCGTCGGAGGCCGCTGGAGAAACGCTTGGCCGCGCCGACGCCGGCTTCGTTCGCGACAAGACCGGATTTGCGATCGGCGGGGTCGCTCCGGTCGGCCACCTGACGCCTTCGCACGTGTTCCTCGACCCGAAGCTCCTGGGATATGCCGTCGTCTATGCCGCCGCCGGAACACCAAGGCACATTTTTGCAGTCGCGCCCGAGCAGCTGTCCGAGATCTCCGGCGCCAAGGTAGCGGAATTCACGAGCTGAATTCAGACACCGAACTTGTTGATCTCCTGTGCAGCTGGCAGCAAGCTGGCCAAGCTGGCCAAGCTGGCCGCTCCGCACGGGGCCCGCCAGGTTCGATCGGGCGAATGAACCCGATTCACCGAGTCACTGCCGTTCATCGTCGGACTGCAGCGAGGCCCAACGAGAATGTCATCGGGCCGAAAGCGCAATCCTGACTCTCCAAACGGGCGACGGCGCCTCGCAGGGGTCAGCAGCCACGTTCGGCAACGTGTTGAAATTCGGCCAAGGCTCGCCTACGCTCGCAAGGCGCTGGCAATAGGCTGGCCATCCTGCATCGACTACGGAAACAGAATCCAAGCGTCGGTTCCAGAAAATGCGGCCGCAGCGGCGAGACTCCGTGGAAGGTTTTGAAGGTGGAACTCATGATCAAGAGACCATTGACGACAGTTCTCGCCGGCCTTGTGGCGACGATTCTTCTTGCCGGTGCCGGGAGGGCTAACCCTGCCGGCGTATGGCTGACTCCAGCCGGCAATTCGCATATAGAGATTTGGCATTGTGGCGAGAAGCTGTGCGGCAAGATCGCCTGGTTCACCGAGCCACACAATGCGGATGGCACACTGAAGCTCGACGAAAAGAACAAGAACGAGGCGTTGCGGAACCGACCGCTTCTCGGGCTTGTAATGATGTCGGGATTCACCAAGACCGGCGAAGGCAAGTGGACAAAGGGCCGAATCTACAATCCCGAGGACGGCCAGATCTACCGTTCGAAACTGGAAGTGAAGGACAACAACACGCTGAATGTCTCAGGCTGCGTACTGGTTTTCTGCAAGGCGCAAACCTGGACGCGGGTCAAGTAGGACAGGAACAGCGGGGCGTCGACACAAAGTCAGGACGGATACCTGACGCAATCGCACGTGTCCCTCGTCCTGTAGCGACCCGAATGCTTCAACGGCTACGTCGCTGCCGCCGCCCCGACGTACATACTTGAATCGCGCAAGAGCATCTGGCCAAGATCCCGAGTGCCGAGTTGCGGCATGCGCGACTTGAAGCGCCGACACGGACCGCCTGGTCCGTAGCGCGGGCAGGCGCCATGCGAGACGTTTTCGGCTGCACACGCCACAAAGGCGACCATTCCCCTCTACAATCCTGTGTTGTCTCGATTCGTTCGCCTGACCTCGATCAAGCCTGGCCTTTTGCGGATCAACCTTTTGGCGCGCGGGGTCGGTTGGCTCCAGTCGCCGAAAGATGCCCCCGCCCGCCGGCTGGCCTGAATCACATGATGGCGTCACCGATCTCGAGTTCACGCCGGGCAATGAAGTCTCGCAGTTCCTCGTCAATTGCCGGATCCAAGGCAGGCGTCTCGTAGTCCGCCAGCATGGACCTTGCCGTTCGGACAGCACGGTCGTTTGCATCCAGCCGACCTTCCGCCTCCCACTGCTCGTAGCTGTCGTGGTGCATGAGATTGGGAATGATGAACGCCTCTTCGAAATGTTCCAGCGTATGCTTCGTGCCGAGAAAGTGCGCACCTGGCTCGACTTCGTGAATCGTCGCCAACGCGTCGTCAAGTTCCGAAAAGTCTATTCCCTTCATGAACCTGTGCGTCATTTCGGCTTGCTCGGCATCAACCGCGAATTTCGCGAAGCTCTGGCAAAGGGCGCCTTCAAGATAGCCTGCCGTCGACAGTATGAAGTTGGCGCCGGCCAGCGCGGCTCCAAATAAATTCCGCGCGGACTCGTACCCCGCCTGAGCGTCCAGGATCTTGGAGCTCGAGCAAGCGCCGCTGCATCGCCATGGCAGCCTGTAGTGCCGCGCCATCTGGCCAACCAGAAGGTTGATGTGGTCAATCTCCGGGGTGCCGGCCATCGGGGCGCCCGACTTCATCGACACCGCCCCGATCCACTGCCCGAACACTCCTGGCGCCCCTGGGCGAATGATCTGCGAGAACGCAATTCCGGCAAGCGCCTCGGCGCTGATCTGGACGAGCGATCCGATCGTGCTGGCCGGCGTGCTGGCACCACTGAGAACGAACGGCGTGAACAGCACCGCCTGGTTTGCCGCTGCATAGACCTTGATTGCGTCCAGCATGGTCTGGTCCCACACCAGAGGCGAGTTGCAGTTGGCAATTGACGTCATGACTGTGTGTTCGCGGACGAAGTCCTTGCCAAACACGATTTCGGCCATGCTGACACTGTCCTCCGCCCGCTCGCGTGCGGTGACCATGCCCATGAAGGGCTTGTCGGAGTGTCGGATCAGGCCATAGACCATGTGCAAGTGCCGCTTGGGCACGGGTATGTCCAATGGCTCGCACAGCACGCCGCCTGACATTTGCATGCCTGGCGACATATGGGCCAGCTTCGCGAAGTCGTTGAAGTCTGCAATGGTCGGCGACCGGCGAACCCCGTCGAGATCGAGCACGTTCGGCGCGCCATAGGCCGGGGTCAGTATCTGCTTGCGCCCGCCGAGCGTGATCGACCTTTCCGGATTTCGCGCGTGCATCGTGTAGCTTTCGGGCGCTGTCGAAAGCAGCTGCTTCAGCAACTGTTCGTCTACCCGGACGCGATGGCCCTGCACCTCCGCGCCCGCGCTCCGCCAAGCCCGGACCGCTTCGTCGTCCCGGAACTCAACGCCCTTTGCCCAAAGCAGGTTCATGGTTTCACGGTGAATTCGGTCAACCTGCTCGAGCGTCAACAAGTCCACATAGGGGATGCCTCGGTCCGTTTCCGGCATGAATTGCAGTTTCTTCGAAGTGCGCGAGTTGCGTCTCACATCGCGACCGCGCCGCCTTGTCCGAGACTGAATGCCGCTCATGCGCCGAACCTAAACGTTGAACGCGGCCGGAAGAGAAAGCTTCGCCATGCGTCCTCCTTCGACCCGAATGACTTGCCCTGTAACGAATTTCGACTGGTCGCCGGCCAGCCAGACCGCGACATCACCGATGTCCGATGGAGATCCTATTCGCCCCAGAGGATGAAGGTCGCAAAGCTGTCTTTCAGCCGTGGCACGATCCGGAACTCGCGCCATGTACCCTTCGTTCATCTCGGTGTTGATCCAGCCAGGCGCAATGGCGTTGACGCGCACGCCCTTGGGTCCGAGGTCGATCGCCAGAGAAACCGTCAAGCCGTTGAGGCCCGCCTTGGAAGTCATATAGGCGGTATGGTCGGGGTTGCCACTGAATGCCTCGATCGAGCCAATGTTGACTATTGACGGTTTGTCTTGCGGCGAACAGCAGGAAGCAAAATGCCTGGCCATGAGGAACGGCCCGCGCAAATTGACCGCCATGATATTGTCCCACTCCGAAACGGTCAGCCGATCAAGCGGTGCGCTGGAGAGAAGGCCCGCGTTGTTGACCAACACCGAGGGATTGCCGTGGCTCTGACGAACATGTGCGAAGAAGGCGGCGACGGACGCCTCGTCGGTCGCATCGAGATCATGAAAGTGCAGGGCGCCGTCATCCAAGGGTTGAACGTCCCCGATCACGACGCGCGCCCCCGCGTCGTGCAGGCATCGCGCAATGGCAAGGCCGATCCCCTGCGCGCCGCCAGTCACGATTGCGACCCTGTCTTTCAGACTGGCGCTCATTTCGCGGTGAACCCGCCGTCGACCGGCAATGCCGTGCCGGTGACGTGCCTGCTGAGATCTGAAGCGAGGAACGCGATGGCATTGGCGATCTCGATCGGCCCGGGCAGCCAACTCTGCGGAATCGAAACACGGTTCGCCTCGCGCACGTGATCCGGCGCCACGTCGCCGTGACCAGAGACCAGCATCGGCGTGTCAACTGCGCCAGGACAGACGGCATTCACGCGGATGCCCTCGTGCGCATGGTCAAGCGCCATGGCCCGAGTCAGGTTCACGATTGCGCCCTTGCTTGCACAATAGGCTGCAAGATTCGGGCATCCGACCAGCCCGGCAGTGGACCCCAGATTGACAATGCTGCCGCCCCCGGACCGGCGCAGCGTGGGAATCGCTGCCCGGGACATGAAGAACGTTCCAGTGACGTTGACAGACAGCATCCTGTTCCATTCATCGTCGGATGTCTCCTCAACTGTGCCCCTGACGATAGCGCCGGCGGCGTTGACAAGAACATGCAGCCCGCCGAACCGGCTTTCTGCATCACTGACTGCCGCCGCGGCAAAATCAGGGTCCACGACATCGCCAAGAACGTATGTCGCCTGACGAACTTCCCCAGAAATCTCGCGGCAAAGCTCTCTGGCAGCGCCTTCGTTGCGACCCGCGACGACAACGTTGGCTCCGGCCTCCGCCAGCACGCGAGCGGTCGCCGCACCGATCCCCGAAGTTCCACCAGTCACCAAAGCTGTCTTGCCCAGGAGGTCCAACGCCTACATCTCCAATCCGGCGTCGTGGCGACGCTTGGCGAAATTCAGCCGCACGCCCCAGCCGAGAAATGGCTGCGGCGGCGTCCCGGACGGTCGCCCCGCATTCAGCATGATGTCGAGCAAGGGAGTCGAAACGCCTGCGACCAGCTCTGCCAGGAGCTTTCCATAGACTGTCCCGCGCACGATCCCGACGCCGTTGAGACAGCATGCCCCGAACACGCCGGTCTCCAGTTCTCCGAAGACCGGTTCGCCGTTGCGGGAAAGGCACAAGGGGCCGCCCCAGGTGTAGTCGAAGTTGAGGTCAGGCAGCATGGGAAAGCGGTTGCGCAAGGATGTCTCGTGCCGCGCCCGCGCCCATGTCCGGTCCCGCTCCACGGGATTGAGGCCGGGGCTGTAGCTGTAGATGTTGCGTATAAGGATTCGGCGATCGATCATTCGCCGAACTGAGGTGCCGAATGGATCCGCAGGAACTATGCCCCAGCTGTTCCTGCCGCCCAACAGCCTCGCTTCATCGCCGTTCAGCGGACGGGTCAGGCTGCCCCAGGTGGCAATGGGCAGCAGCTCCTTTCGGTAGTAGCCGAACTGCCCGGCAAACCCGTTGTTGGCCAGAATCAGGGTGCGAGCCTGGACGGCCGCCTCCGGCATGGTCAGCCGATGCGGGACCCCGAGCTCCATCTCTGTCACCGGGCTGTTTTCGAACAGCGCCACATTGTCCGGCAGGGTCGTTGCAAGACCGCGAACCAAGGCGGCCGGCTGCACCAGGATGGTGCCCGGGGTGTAAAGACCGGAGACGTAGAATTCCGAACCCGTGATCTCCTTCATCCGGTCGGCGCCAAGCCAGTCATGCTCCACGTCAAGCAGGTCCAGGGCCTTGGCATACGCCTTCAGCTTGGAAGCTCCACGATCCGTCGCGGCTGCATGGATCTTCCCGGCCTCGTCCCAGTCGCAGGGAATCCGATGGGATCGAACCGCCTCGCGCAGGTAATCCTGTCCGGCCCTGTTCAGGGAAAGCTGCTCCCTTTCCGCGTCAATGACACCGGCAAAGTCCTTGGCGCGAATGTTGTGCGCCTGATCGATGGCGAAGCCCGAGCTGCGCCCCGCCGCGTTGTTTCCGACCCGCCCGGCGTCCAGCAGGACGATGCTGCAATCCGGCAAAAGCTCGCCCAGGCGACGTGCTACGGCAAGGCCGGCAAACCCCGCTCCGACAATTGCGAAATCCGACTGGATTTCGCCCAAGGCCGAAACGGGCGGCGGCAATGGCGGCAGGATGTTCAGCCAGCCATTGTTGTCATCCATCCTTGGAAGCCGATTGATCTTCATCGCCGGCCTCAGCCGAGATCCATCCAAACGGTCTTCAATTCGCAGTACTGGTCGTGGGCGGCGAGCGACTTGTCGCGTCCGCCGAAGCCGGACAGCTTGTAGCCGCCGAAGGGCGTGCCTTGATCGCCCTCGCCATAGCAGTTGACCGAAACCGTTCCGGCCCGCACCTGCCGCGCCGCATTGTGCGCGGTCTTGTTCGACTGGGCGAATACCGATGCCGCCAGACCGTAGTCGGTGTCATTGGCCATCGCGATGGCCTCCTCCGGCGTCCTGAAGGTCATGACGGCAAGCACCGGGCCAAACACCTCCTCGCGTGCGAGCGGCATCTCGGGCGTGACGTCATCGAAAATTGCCGGCTCCACAAAGTAGCCGCCGGTTTCAGCCAGCACCCTTCTGCCGCCATGGATCAGTTTGGCCCCATCCTTCTTGGCCTGTTCGATATGACCCAGGACCCTGTCCATATGCCCCTTCTCGATAAGGGGCCCAACGCGGCAAGCTGCCTTCATCGGATCATCGACCACCCAGCCCTGCGCACGCTCGACGATCAGGTCGATCAGTTCGCCGTGCAGGCCTTCATGTACCAGCAGACGGCTGTTCGACGAGCAGTTCTCTCCCATGTTCCAGAAAGCGGAGTTCACGGCATGGTCCGCGACAAGGTCGAGATCCTCGACATCCGGCATGACGATCATCGGGTTCTTGCCGCCGCATTCAAGCAGGACACGCTTCAGGTTCGAGTCCGCCGCGTAGTGCAGGAACAGGCGCCCCGTTTCCGTTGAACCCGTGAACCCGACGCAATCAACCTGCATGTGCTCGCCAAGTGCCTTGCCCACAACCTCGCCGAATCCGGGCACGACGTTGATCACGCCGTCGGGAATGCCCGCTTCGGTCGCGAGTTCGGCCAGGCGGATCGTCGACATCGAAGTCTGCTCGGCCGGCTTCAGCACCATCGTGTTGCCTTCGGCAAGCGCGGGGCCAAGTTTCCAGGCCGCCATCATGACGGGAAAGTTCCATGGCAGGATCGCTGCCACCACGCCGATGGGCTCGCGCACCACCATGGAAAGAATGCCGGGATCGGACGGCGTGACCCTGTCGCAGATCTTGTCGGCCGCTTCGGCATGCCAGCGAATCGTGGCGACCGTCTCAGGCAGGTCGATGCCCAGCGCATCGCTGATCGGCTTTCCCCCTTCCAAAGCCTCCAGTTCGGCAAGCTCGTCAACATTCGCCTCGATTACCGTGGCGAAGCGTTGCAATGTCGTCTTGCGTTCGGCGGGCGACATCCGTGGCCAAGGCCCTTCATCGAAGGCCTGGCGTGCCGCGGCCACGGCCTTGTCAACGTCGGCAGCCGTGCATTCGGAGATCTCCGCCAGGACCTTGCCGGTCGAAGGATTGACGGTTTCGAATGTCTTGCACCCCGTCGCGTCAACGGACCGTCCGCCGATTACGGCCTTGGTGGGATAGGAATTCTTGTTCTCGGCCATTTTGGGCAAGCCTCAATTGTTGCGATAGGACTGGACGAGCCAGTCACGTTCTTCCTGCCAGTCACGCCAGACAAGCCGATCGACCTTGGTGCGGTTCACGGGCAATTTGCTGAGCGCCAGCTTGATGTCGTGGCGGGCAGCACCCGGCACCGGGGGCAAAGGCTTGCGTGCTCCGCCCATGTCCCGGCCGGTCAGGCGCGTGGCCGCCTTGACGCCCGTCAGGTAATCCACGTCATGCACGTTACCCGAAAGCCAGAGACAGATTGCCTTCATGGTGTCCCATAGCGCGAGAGCTTCGGCATGCTTGCCTGCCACAACCAGATCATAGAGCTGCGCACATTCGTGCGGCATGAAGTTCGCAGCACCCCATATCATGCCGACACACCCGGACATCAGGCTATGGACCGCGTAGGGATCGGAACCGTTCATCACGTTGCCGCCGATGCCGACCAGCTTTTGGAGCGCCACGAAGTCTCCCGAACTGTCCTTTATGTAATCGAGATTCTCGACCGCCAGCAACCTGCGGTACAGGTCTTCCGTCATCGGGGCGGCCTGTTCAGGGACGTTGTACATCACGATCGGGATGCTCACCGACTTGGCGATTGCGGTATAGTGGTACATGACGCCACGTTCGTTCGGGGGCTCAAGAAAGGGAGGCAGGACCATCAGAGCATCGGCGCCCGCGTCCTGCGCGAACCGCGCGCTTTCGATGCAGTCCCGCGTGCTCATCGCAGTAGTCTGCGCAATCGTCGGAACCCGGCCGTTTACATGCTTGGTACCTTCCTTGATCAAGCGGCGGCGCTCGTCGTCCGACAGATAGGCGTACTCGCCCGTACCCGAACCAAGCACGAGCCCGTGCAGTCCAGCCTCGATCATGTCATCCACGTGCGTCCGGTAGCGCCCAAGATCTATCGCATCGCCCTGGTCATCCATCGGCGTGCACATCGCCGCGAAAACGCCTTTCAGCTTGGTCATGTCTGCCATTCCCGGCCCTGGAATTCGTTCGGCAAACTATATGTCCCGCCCGAGAACTCAAGGCAACAGGCCATCCCCCTTTGCAATCTTCCAGTTTGTCCCGAGAAATTCCGTGGACTTCGGCCCTTCAGTGTTTGGAGACCACCGCACGGCGCGAAAGCCGCTCCGTCGCGGCACACCAGATCCGCGTCATCGAATAGGTGGCGGTCCACCATCAGGGCGCTCCGGTCAGGTCGGCATCCGCAGGATTCGCGCCATGACATGCCGCTTGTACAAAATTGTTTGCCTTTTTTTCAGCAAGTTACGCGAATAATGTTAAAATAGGTCACATTCTGCCTTGAACTTCGCGTCGCGCCCACGATATCGAGGATGTGAAACACATTCACATATGCAAACCCAAGGAGCACAAGGGATGACAAACGCGACACTCAATGCCACCACTTCCGGCTTCGCAAGCTGGTTCAGCCGTTTCGAGCGGTGGATGGACGAGCGTGGCAAGGGAGCCTGGATCGCAGCGATGATCCTCGGCTTCATCTTCTTCTGGCCTATCGGCCTGGCACTCTTGGCCTACATGATCTGGAGCAAGGGAATGTTCGAAAAAAAGCGCAAGAAATGCGGCAACATTCGCGCCGCCATGAAGTCCAGCGGCAACGTGGCCTTCGACGCATACAAGGCGGACACACTCCGACGCCTTGAAGAGGAACAGGACTCGTTCGAGACATTCCTGCAGCGCCTGCGCGACGCGAAGGACAAGGCGGAATTCGACCAGTTCATGGCCGAGCGCGCCAGAAAGGCTCGCGAAGCCGACATCGACCCCGACGCTGTCGGGGCGTGAGCCGGGAATCCGACTCCCAAGAGCGGCGGCCCTTCTGAATGCAGAACGGGCCGCCAGTGATTCCAAGACGGAGGAACCTCGACATGACGTCCATGGAGCACCCGATCGACCAGCCAGGCTTTGAGCATGACTACGGCCTCTATCGAAACGTGCCCTTGAAGCGGTTTCTCGCCTGGTGCCTGGATGTCTTCCTGATCTCGCTGGCCACCGCTGCGATTGTGGCTTTCACCCTGTTGACAGCGCTGCTTTTCCTGCCGGCCGTCTACGCGTGCACCAGCTTTCTCTATCGCTGGGCGACGCTCGCGTCATCCTCGGCGACGCCGGGAATGATCCTCGTGGGAATCGAGATCCGGAGTCTGGACGGTGCAAGGCTTGATGGAACAACCGCGCTGCTGCACACTGCGGGTTACTTCGCCTCGGTGCTGACCTTTCCGCTGCAGATGATCTCCATCGGCATGATGATTCTCACGGCTCGGAGGCAAGGCCTGACCGACGTGGTTCTCCGCACCGTTGCCGTCAATCGTCGCAAGCCCGGAACGGCCTGACCTGTTTTGGATTGGCGGCGCGGCTTCCGCTTGCTAGGCTCGTGCCGAGCAAGAAAAGCGGAAGGCCATGCGGCACACTCTTCCCATCGCGCCGCAGTTCTACGTGACTGCGCCCCAGGCTTGCCCTTACCTCAAGGGCAGGATGGAGCGAAAGCTGTTCACGTCACTTCAGGGCAACTACGCCGAACAGCTGAACAATTCGCTTTCGAAGCAGGGATTCCGCCGATCCCAGAACGTGCTCTACCGACCTTCCTGCGCCGAGTGCTCGGCATGCTTCTCCGCCCGCATCCGGGTAAAGGACTTCGCTCCGTCCCGAAGCCAGAGCCGGACGCTTCGGAGAAACTCGTCGCTTGTCCGTGAAGCAATGTCGCCTTGGGCGACGGAGGAGCAATACGCCCTGTTTCGCGCCTATCTCGACAGCCGGCATGCGGATGGCGGAATGGCCGACATGGACATCTTCGAGTTCGCGGCAATGATCGAGGAAACGCCGGTTCGCTCGCGAGTGGTGGAATACACGTCCCGAAAGGGGGATGACATCACGCTCCGCGCCGTATGCCTGACCGACGTGCTCGATGACGGGCTGAGCATGGTCTACAGTTTCTATGATCCGGAAATGGCAGGTCGCAGTCTCGGAACCTACGTGATCCTGGACCATATTCGGATCGCACGGGATGCCGGGATCCCCTATGTCTATCTCGGCTACTGGGTGCCCGGTTCGGCGAAGATGACATACAAGGCGAACTTTGCGGCCGTCGAGATATACTGCGACGGGGAGTGGAAAGATCTTGGCGACCCGAGGCGCTACTCGCCGGACCTTGATCGCTCGGCTTCCGAACCGGTTGCGGAACAGGTGGCGCGCATCAGCCTTCCAGACACCCGGCCGGTTCGTCCTGAAGCGCCTCGCGGGCCAACGTCCGCCGCACGACAGCCAGGCAACCGGGAGGCCGTGCGACCACTGAACGGTCGTGGCGGCCAAGTCAGCAATTTGTAGGGCGGCGTGGCAGATGGTGAAGGATGTTTCGCAAACAGCGAGCGAAACGCAAGAAATGCAAATTTACCGGTTGACGCCAATTTCGACACTGCTAGTGTCCTTGGCCTGAATTGGAGTCCGATGATGGGAACGATAGCCGTAGTACTTGTGGGGGCATGGCGCATGGACCGGTGACGGAATCCCTGAAAGGACACCCATGCGCCCCCGAAACCCGGGGGTTTTTTTACGCGCGGAACACAGAGGACAGGCGCAATGAAGCAAGAGCAGATGACCGGCGCGAGCATGGTCGTGAAAGCGTTGCAGGACCAAGGGGTCGACGTCGTATTTGGCTACCCGGGCGGGGCCGTGCTTCCAATCTATGACGAGGTCTTTCAGCAAAACCGGATCCGGCACGTCCTCGTGCGCCACGAACAGGGCGCAGTCCACGCGGCCGAAGGCTACGCCCGCTCCACCGGGCGCCCTGGCGTGGTCCTGGTCACGTCCGGCCCGGGCGCGACAAACGCCGTCACCGGCCTGACCGACGCACTGATGGATTCGGTCCCGATCGTCCTGCTTTCCGGACAGGTTCCGACATTCATGATTGGCAACGACGCCTTCCAGGAGGCGGATACGGTCGGGATCACGCGGCCTTGCACGAAACACAACTGGCTGGTCAAGGAAACGGACAGGCTCGCGAGCACGATCCACGAGGCCTTTCACGTCGCCATGAACGGCAGGCCCGGACCGGTGCTCGTCGACATCCCGAAGGACGTCCAGTTCGCATCGGGCACGTACATGGGACCGGATGCCGCCCAGACGGGCCACTATGCGCCGAAGGTCAAGGGGGACGTCGAGGTCATCACCTCCTTGGCGGAAGCGATTGAGACCTCGAAGCGCCCGATCTTCTATACGGGCGGCGGCGTCATCAATTCCGGCGACCGGGCGTGCGAACTTCTGCGGCGACTCGTGGACAAAACGGGCTTTCCCGTCACGTCCACGCTGATGGGACTCGGCGCCTATCCGGCCAACGGAAAGAACTGGCTTGGAATGCTTGGCATGCACGGGCTCTACGAGGCGAACCTGGCCATGCACGACTGCGACCTCATGATCAACGTCGGCGCACGTTTCGACGACCGGATCACCGGTCGGGTGCAGGACTTCAGCCCGAGCTCCGTGAAGGCCCATATCGACATCGACCCTTCCTCGATCAACAAGGTCATCCATGTCGAATTGCCGATCATCGGCGACGTCGCGCATGTGCTGGAGGACCTGCTGAAGGTCTGGAAGTCGCGAGGCGCGAAGACGGACGCCCCGGCGGTGACGGAGTGGTGGGATCAGATCAATGAATGGCGCAAGGTCGATTGCCTCAAGTTCGAACAGACGGGCAGTACCATCCGGCCGCAATACGCGATTCAGCGCCTGGAGGCCCTGACCAAGGACCACCCCGATCGCTACATCTGCACGGAAGTCGGCCAGCACCAGATGTGGGCCGCCCAATACATGGGCATGAACGATCCCAAGCGATGGATGACAAGCGGCGGGCTCGGAACCATGGGCTACGGCTTCCCTTCCTCCATCGGCGTGCAGATGGCACATCCCGACGCCTTGGTCATCAACGTCGCCGGAGAGGCGTCATGGCTCATGAACATGCAGGAGATGGGCACGGCAGTTCAGTATCGTCTGCCCGTGAAGCAGTTCATCCTGAACAACGAGCGCCTCGGCATGGTCCGCCAGTGGCAGGAACTGCTGCATGGTGAGCGCTATTCGCATTCCTGGTCGGAAGCGCTGCCGGACTTCGTCAAGCTCGCAGATGCCTTCGGGGCAAGGGGCATCCAGATCGACGATGCGGCGGATCTGGACGACGGGATCAAGGAAATGCTGGCCCATGACGGACCGGTCATCGTGGATTGCGTGGTCGAGAAGCACGAAAACTGCTTTCCGATGATCCCTTCCGGCGAGCCACACAACAAGATGCTGCTCGGCGAGAAGGCGGACACGAGCAACGCGATCAAGGAAGGTGGTGCCGTGCTGGTTTAGGGCGTGCGAATGCGGCCAATGCATCAGCCGCATCCCGTGCGCCGGCAACAGCTCGGGACCCTATCAGGACAGAAGAAACGACATGTCACCACTGAACATAAAGAAAGGCTCGTCGAGCCATTCGGCCTACGATCTCCGTGACTACCACGAGCAGGGAACGGAACGGCACACGCTTGCCCTGATCGTTGACAACGAGGCGGGCGTCCTTGCGCGCGTCATCGGGCTCTTTTCGGGACGTGGCTACAACATCGAAAGCCTGACAGTAGCGGAAATCGATCACACCGGACATCGCAGCCGGATCACGGTGGTCACCACCGGCACGCCATCGGTCATCGAGCAGATCAAGGCGCAACTCGGCGGGGTGGTGCCGGTTCACGACGTGCATGACCTGACAACGGAAGGCGTGGCGGTCGAACGGGAACTTGCCCTCTTCCGCGTTGTCGGAAAGGGCGATGTCCGGGTCGAGGCCCTGCGACTCGCGGACATCTTCCGCGCACAGGTCGTGGACTCCACCCTCGACAGTTTCGTATTCGAAGTGACCGGCACATCTCACAAGATAGATGCATTCGCAGACCTCATGCGGCCCTTGGGCCTCGAGGAACTGGCACGCACCGGCGTGGTGGCCCTGGCGAGAGGTGAAATTGACGCGGAAAGCGGGCTGAACTGAAGGCGCCGACTACGCGTTTCGGCACGCGGCGATTCCGCCCCTGAACCGTCATTCCCGCTTCCACAACCCTGCCCAATGGGCTCGGCAACGTCCCTGGTCAACGGGACGCCTTGCGAAACACATGGAGGTCGCTCGCCCGTCGAGGATGACCCCATCCCTTGGTCATTGGACTTATGCCAGACTTGACGGACCGTCAGGCGGTCGCAAGCATTGATTTCGCGGGTCAGTAGAGGCTGCCAGCGCGAACGGCGCTCACCGCGCAGGCGCGCCAGTCCCTGACGCCTCGTTCATTGGAGCGATGCGCCGGAGGGCCCTGTCCCGAATGTTCCTCGCCGCGTTGAGACCGGCATGGGCTGCATGGCCGCAGGCCATGCAAGCGAAGCCGTCGACGAAACGGTCGCACGGCAGGCGCCGCGATCTGCAATTATGACAACTTCGACTTGCAATCATCAGATCTAAAACACTTTTTCTGCGAAGGGTGCCGTATAGGAAACAGCACTTTCCCGACAGTTGTCTCCATCGGTTTGTCGGTACCGGCTTTAGCGAATTCCTGTCTGTTTACTGCGCCTGAAAAACATCGTATTGGCTCGTGCTTCACGCTCGGTTCACCAGACGGTGCTCACATGCTCATTGGCGTTCCCAAGGAAACGAAAATACACGAATACCGGGTCGGTCTGATCCCCGGCAATGTCCGCGAACTCGTCGCGCACGGCCACCGTGTCGTCGTGGAAAGCGGGGCAGGCGGGGCCATCGGCATGACCGATGCACACTACGAGGAAGCCGGGGCATCCATCGCGGATTCGCCCGCCGAGGTGTTCGCCGAGGCCGAATTGATCGTCAAGGTGAAGGAGCCGCTTGCACCGGAGCGCGCGATGCTTCGCAAGGGGCAGATTCTGTTTACCTACCTGCATCTTGCGCCCGATCCGGATCAGGCCGAGGATCTGCTCGACAGCGGTGCGACCTGCATCGCCTACGAGACCGTCACCTCACCGTCCGGCGGCTTGCCGCTGCTGGCGCCGATGTCGGAAGTCGCTGGCCGCATGTCGGTCCAAGCAGGCGCATATTACCTGGAGAAGACCCATTACGGCTTGGGCATCCTGCTGGGCGGCGTGCCAGGAGTCGATCCCGGCAAGGTTGTCGTCATCGGCGGCGGTGTCGTCGGAACCCACGCCATCCATATCGCGCTCGGCATGGGTGCCGACGTATGGGTGCTGGACAGCAACATCAACCAGTTGAACCGGCTGTGGCAACAGTTCGGCCGGCCGCTGAACACCGTGTTCTCGACCCGCGATGCCATCGAGCGCCACTGCATCGCGGCGGACCTCGTGATCGGCGGCGTCTTGGTTCCCGGCGCGGCAGCGCCGAAACTGGTGTCTGCCGAACTCGTGAGCCGGATGAAGCCCGGCTCGGTCCTTGTCGACGTTGCGATCGATCAAGGAGGCTGCTTCGAGACATCCCGTCCGACAACCCACGACGAACCGGTCTACATGGTGGACGAGGTCGTGCACTATTGCGTCGCCAACATGCCAGGCGGCGTGCCACGCACCTCGGCCCAGGCGTTGAACAACGCCACGCTGCCCCATACGCTGGCGATCGCCGACAAGGGTTGGCGCAAGGCACTGGGAGACGACCCGCACCTGATGGGCGGACTGAACGTCCACGCCGGCCGGATCACCCATGCTGCGGTTGCGGAAAGTCTCGGCCACGAGTGTTTCGATCCGAGGGAGGCAATCGCACACTGACCGGTGCACCGCTCGGGATGTGCGTCGATGCGGCCTTCGTCATCGGGCAGGCAGTCTTGTCCGTTGCAACCAGGAAATGGCGACCATCCACGAGCCGAGCTATCGGATCGGAGCGCTGCGCCGCGTGGGCCGCTACGGCAGGAACAGCCGCCCGCACCCCGATTTCGAACAGCGAGCGGGCATGATTTCGCAGGACTGTTTGATCCACTAAGCTGCGATCTGTCTGGCCTTTTCGACCAAAACCTCCGCCTGCCGGATCGAGGCATAGTCGATCAGCCGACCGTCCAGCGACACTGCGCCCTTGCCCGCTGCTTCGGCCTCTGCCATGGCCGCAAGAATACGGTTGGCCTTGTCAACCTCGGCCTCGGTCGGGCTCATCACCTCGTTGGCCAGCGCGACTTGGCTGGGGTGGATGGCCCATTTTCCTTCGCAGCCAAGAGCACCGGCGCGATAGGCGGCGGCCTTGTAGCCTTCGGGGTCGCTGAAATCACCAAACGGGCCGTCGATGGGGCGCAGGCCATTGGCGCGGGCTGCAACGACCATGTTGGCGATGGCTGAATGCCACATATCTCCCCAATGCACCTGCCGGGATCCGTCGCTGTCAGGGTCGGTCAGCACTGCGTAATTCTCGTTAACGCCGCCAATCACTGTGGTGCGGGCCCGCATGCTGGCAGCATAGTCGGCAACCCCGAAATGCAGGCTTTCGTTGCGCATTGATGCACCGGCGATCGCATTGACATTCTGCATGCCCAAGGCGGTCTCAATGATATGCTCGAACCCGATGCGCTTTGTCAGCCCCGTCGCATCCTCTATCTGCGTCACCAGCATGTCCACGGCGTAGACGTCCGCGGCGGTCCCAACCTTGGGAATCATGATCAAATCAAGTCGCTCCCCTGCCTGTTCCACGACATCGACGACGTCGCGATACATGTAATGCGTGTCCAAGCCGTTGATTCGAACCGACATGGTCTTGCTGTTCCAATCGACCTCGTTCAGGGCCTTTACAATGTTATTGCGCGCCCGTTCCTTCTCGTCCGGGGCGACCGCGTCTTCGAGATCGAGAAAGATGACATCGACGTCGGATTGTGCTGCTTTTTCAAACATTTGCGGTTGGCTGCCAGGGACGGCCAACTCGCTGCGATTTAGGCGTCCGGGCGCCTGTTCGATGGGGTGAAAGCTCATGTCGGCCACTCCTGGAGTCTGGCGGGTTCAAGATGTCGGTCAGGCAGACAGGCGAAATCCCAATCTGTCAAGAAATTTTATTACGCATGATGGAGTGCACACGACACAAGATTACTCGGATTGCCCAGGCAATCTGGACGAGTAGAAGAATGTGATCGCCTGCGCACGGTTCTTGACCGACAGCTTGTCATAGAGGTTCGACAGGTGGAATTTCACAGTGTTGATAGAGATTCCGAGCTCGCGCGACAGCTCTCGGTTTGTCAGTCCCCTCGACAGCGCCTCCAGCATGACGCGTTCCTTGCGGCTGAGCGTCTGGATCGGGTCGGCCTGCAACTCGCGGACGTCGACGAACGGGAACACCATCTTGCCGGCCGCGACATCGGCGCAAGTGGTCAGCAGTCCCTCCACTTCGCCCGACCGCGCCACGAAACCGGCTGCCCCAGCGGTCATCGCCAGCCGGGGCAAATCGCTGGTGTCGTCGCCGTAGACCACCAGTTTTGGCGCATGCTCCTGCTCGCGCAGCACCTCGATCAATTTCGGGCCGCCAAGGGCCGGCAGGTTCCAGTCGATCACGCCGACGTCGACCGGCACCCGTATCACCA
>VYCX01000107.1 GCA_009843725.1 Boseongicola sp. SB0675_bin_26 | reverse complement strand
GCGTCCCAGTTGCGCATCGATGCAGGCTTCACCAAGCTGGCACCTCTTCAGCATCCCTACATGAAGACGTTCCTCGATCACCGCGAGGAATTCGGAGGCGCGGACCGCATCGTGCTTGCGCTCATCGCGCGCGACGGCGAAATGTTCACGCCCGAGTATCTGGAAGCGCTGCGCAGCGCGACGGATGCCGTGTTCTTCCTTCCCGGCGTTGATCGGACACAGGTATTCTCGATCCTGACGCCGAACGTGAGGTTCGTTGAGGTTGTCGAAGACGGAATCGCCGGCGGCAACGTCCTGCCGTCCGACTTCGTTCCGGACGAGGCCGGCTTCCAGCGCTTGCGGGAGAACATCGTCAAGGCGGGTCTGGTCGGGCGTCTGGTCGCCAACGATCTCAGCGGCGCCATCGTTGCAGCAAGACTGCAGGAGTTCCATCCCGACACCGGCGAGCGTCTTGACTACGTGGAGGTCGCCCACGAGCTCGAGCGGATTCGGGAACAGACTCTGGAAGCTGCCGACGGCTTGCTCGACGTGCACATCATCGGCTTCGCCAAGGCAGTTGGCGACATCGCGGACGGCGCAGGGACGGTGGCGGCATTCTTCGCGGTCGCGTTCCTGGTCGCGACCCTTCTGGTCCTTGCGTACACAAGGTCGGCCGGTGCAACCGTCGCGCTGCTCGGCTGCTCGCTGCTTGCCGTGATCTGGCAGCTTGGACTGCTCCGCCTGCTCGGATACGGGATCGATCCGCTGTCCATCCTCGTGCCCTTCCTGATATTCGCCATCGGCGTAAGCCACGGCGTCCAGGTGGTCGGCGCGACCCACGAAGCATCGACCACCGGCGTTGCGGCGCTCGACGCCGCGAAGGCTGGTTTCCGGCGCCTTCTTCGTCCGGGGACCGCGGCGCTCGCCTCAGACGCGGCGGGATTCGGGACGATCGCGCTCATCCAGGTGCAGGCAATCCAGGAAGTGTCGGTCGCGGCAGGGCTCGGCGTGGCGACTATTGTGCTGACCAATCTCGGGCTGCTGCCCATCTTGCTGTCCTTTGCCAGGAAGCCTCCTCGTCCTCCGAGAGCGCTGCCACATGCGGTCCGTTCGGTCCTCGTGCGAGCTGCCCACCGGAAACCCGCAGCTGCCATCATCTGCGCGTGGGCAGGACTTGTCCTGCTCGGCGCCACCTACGCGGTCGATGTGCGGATCGGCGATGAACAGCGGGGCGTGCCCGAACTCCGGCCTGATTCCGTCTACAACAGGGACGCGGACGTGGTCGGTGAGCGGTTCGACATTGGCGTAGACGTGCTTACCGTCATTGCCGAGACGGCAACCGAAGGCTGCATCGACTTCGAGACGATGCGGACGCTCGACGACTTCGAGTGGACCATGAGCAACGTCGAGGGCGTCGTGTCGGTTGCCGGGCTCGCAGGCGCCGCACGGCGGCTGAACGCGGCCTGGAACGAAGGCAATCTCAAGTGGCAGACCCTGCCGCGCAACCGCTACAGCCTGGTTCAGTCGGTTTCCCCCATCCCGACGTCCAGCGGCCTCCTCAATTCCGACTGCAGCGTCATGCCAGTGCACATATATACCGAGGACCACAGGGCAGAAACGATCCAGCGGGTCGTGAACGCTGTGAAGTCCTTTGACACCGCAAACGCGGGCGGCCCGATCTCCTTCAAGCTGGCCGCCAGCAATGTCGGCGTGATGGCCGCTACCAACGAGGAGGTGGATGCAGCACAGTTTCCGATAGTCGGGTATGTCTATGCCGCCGTCATCCTTCTGGTTCTGCTTGCTTTCCGTTCGATTCGTTCCGTTCTTTGCATCGTCCTGCCGCTCGCCGCCGTCTCGGTGCTTGCCTATGCGCTCATGGCCCTGATCGGGATCGGGCTCAAGGTGTCCACCCTGCCCGTGGTGGCGCTCGGCGCTGGGGTCGGCGTCGACTACGGAATCTACATCTTCGGGCGGATACGAAACCACCTGCGCGACGGCGTCCCCTTCGCGGAGGCCTACGAGCGCGCACTGCGGACGGCTGGCGCGGGAGTCATGCTGACCGGCCTCACCCTCGCCGCAGGTGTTGCGACATGGGTTGCGGCACCGCTCCAGTTTCAGGCCGACATGGGCACGGTGCTGATGTTCATGTTCCTCGTGAACATGGCGGGCGCGGTCATGCTGCTGCCCGCGCTTGGTGCCTGGCTATACGGGCGCGGCGGTGAGCCGGCTGGCGCGCTGCACAGCGTGACACCTGCGTGATGGGTCCCTGAGCTGGTCATTCCTCGCGTTTCCGCGGTCCTTGTTTCTCGGCGTCGATCCGTCGTGCGCGTGTCTGGAGCGGGATCGCTCGCTACGTTCGCCACGCTCTCCGAGCGCGTCCGGAACCAGGGGTTCTGTCAAGTGCAAATGGCCGGATGGCCCCGAGTCCAGGAAGTGGCTCCTCCTGTTCGTCCCGTCATTCCCGATTCACCTCCGATGCGGAGAGATGCGGGACCGGTGGTCCGGTTCGATGTGAAATTGGGGAACGGCATTGGGGATTGACGCTGCAATTTCGCGGAATTACTCTCCTCGTCAGTTCTTGGTGTCCTGCGGGACGGTCAACAAAAGAGGTGTGCCATGAGAAGTGGAGACGAAATGCTGAAGCAGATTGTCGACAAGTCCGCGGTAGATTCGGACTTCAGGCAGCAGCTTCTTTCAGACCCCAAGTCCACCATCAGTGGTGAATTGGGCATTACGATTCCGGACTCGATGACTATTGAGGTTCATGAGAGCGACATGCAGACAGTGCATCTTGCTCTACCTCCAGATCCGAACATCACCGAAGAGCAGCTCGAAGCCATTTCCGCCGGACTTTGCTGCTGCTGGTAGCATCGGAGGCTTGTGACCAGCCGCCAACGTTCGGAGCTGGCTGCGTCTGAGCGGGTGCTTGGCGTGAACTCCCCTCGCCCTGTGACCAAGGGCGAGGTACTTGTGCATTCTCCGAATTGCCACGACAATTGAATTGGCAATTGGAAACGTCAATGTCCGAAAACAAGACGAAACCCAATGATGCGGACGTCATGGCGTTCCTGAACGCCGTCGAACCGGAAAGGCGCAGGGCGGACGCCTTGCGGCTCAACGAGGTCTTCCGGGAGGTCACAGGCTTTGAGCCGGTCATGTGGGGAGCCAGCATCGTTGGCTACGGGTCCTATCACTACGTCTACAAGTCAGGCCGCGAAGGTGACTTCCTGGCCACGGGATTCAGTCCGCGCAAGACCAGCCTGACGATCTACATCATGCCCGGCTATGCCGATTTGGGAGACATTCTGAAACGGCTCGGAAAGCACAGAATGGGACGATCGTGCCTGTACATCAGCAGGCTCGACGCCGTGGACGAGGACGTCTTGCGCGAACTGATCGCGGCTGGCCTGCGCGACCTTGGCTCCCGCTGGGCGGTTGCACCAAGCTAAGGCAAGCGCCGGCTTCCGTGGACGTCGCCTCCAGGCGGTGACCAACGGAACGCTCCGGGCTGCATGTGCAACTCGTGGAATCTCATTCCGCCGCTTGCTCCCATCCTTCTCAAGCCGGATCGCACATTCTTCTGCCGGTCGACTGTTCCCGGGCCAACACTGCAGAAGGCGACGATTCTCTGTCCGTTGCTGCTGCCCGACCCCCGGAAGCCATGTGGGTTGCCGTTCGGAGGACGGCAGCGCCTGCTCGGTCGCCAGCACATCTGGACCGAAACAAGGCAGAAACCATCGGCACCATGCTGTCGGGATGCTACGTGGATGCCGCTGCTGATAGGACCAAGAACACGTAGGCCTTTGCCTCCTTGAGCTGATCGTCGGAGATGACAAGCTTGATGTGGTGGATCCCACGCAGCAGTATGAACTGTCCCGACTTCCCGAAGAGCGTTTTTGGTTTCGATACCCAGTCGGCAAGCGCCGCGAGCTTGTCAGGCACGACAAGGTCCTCGTGGCCCAGAGCATTCAGGAAAGGGTCCCAATCGGTCAGGCCGTCGAGCCAATAGCGCGAGTCCTTCGTGTACCTTTGCTTGACGATGAGCGTGAGGCCCAATGTCGGACCGACGCCCTGTTCCGCTATGTCGACATTCACTCCGGTCCTGACGATGTTCACGCGTTCGCTGATTCGAGCAATCACGGACTCGACAGCCTGGAACTGGCCTGGCCAGCCCAAGTTGCCAAGATAGGATCCGAGTTCCTGTCGCGACTTGAAGCCCATGATTGCCAAGCGGATTGACCGTGAGCGCGAAGGAAAGATGCCGAAGGAATCCATGCGCGTGTCTTCCGGCTGCGCCAGATAGGCACGCTCCACATGCTTCCTCTCTGCATCTTTCAACTCCCAGCCGACGCAGGACACAAGCGCATCAACCACGGCAACGACATCATTGGCCTGTCCGCAGGCGCCCAGGATCGGACGCTCGCCCGGTCTCAGGAACATTCCCGGCATCGAGCGTTCTTTCTCCTTGGCCGAGCCGATGTCAAATTCCAGCATCAGCTTGCGGCCGGCAATTTCGCGCAGGGACGAGTCTTCTTCATCCATCTGCCCGAACAGCTTCGTGATTGCCCGTGCAACCTCATCGCTCTTGTTGCGTCGTGCGCGCTGCTCGAAGAGCGCCGCCGTAGCGGTTCCGCTTGCCAGGGAAACACCGAAATCCGCCTCGGGACGGCACGATTGCAACGGAAGTTCAAATCCGAACGGCAGGGCGCCCATCGTGATGGGCAGTTGCTCGGCGCACGCAAGTATGCGCTCCCATTCAGGATCTCCAATGAGGCTTCGCGAAGTGCTGCGTCGAAAATGTCCGAGCAACTCACCCATGGTGCTGCCCTCCTGGGCAAGCCTGTCCTGTGTCAGCGTGACGGCTTGGTCAATGTGCATGCGTTCTCCTCAAGCGATTACCGGCGCTGGATTCAGGTCGGCTTCAGCTATGCGGTGCGTGCGCCACCCCATTCTTACGGGCACATCATACAGGCGTCCGGGTGCGAACCGCGCCCAGAAATGACGCATGCCCGGAACGATGACGCGTGCGACGGGCATGCCGACGTCAGGCCGGGTCTGGTCCAGGACAAGGAACTCCATGCCCTTGGCCTCGACGAGTGCGCGGCACATGTCCACATCGTCGCGCGCGTCTGCAGTTTCAGTCGCCGGATAGTCGGCAGCCTCGCGGTGCGGTTCGGCTGTCGCCGGCGCCAGCCAGCCACATTCGGCAAGACGAGCGGTTTTCCACCACCAAAGAGCCAACGGGTCGTCGATCATGGGCCGGCCATCAGCCTGGCCGGGCCGCGGCAGCCAGCTTAGGCACTGGTTCAGTTCGCATACCGCGCGCAGTGCGGCAACACGTGCATCGGCGTGGGTGCCGGCACCATAAATGATGTCCTCGCTCTTCGCGTTAGGTCTTCGTGAAAGCGCGACGAATGTGGGAATCTTGATGTCCGAGGTGATATCGAGCACCCAAATTTCCCTGCCGCATCGGGCATAATGGTCCGAGGCCGCAGCGAGGTACTCGTCATCGAAACTGTCGAGGTCGACCGCCGGAACCTGCAGCCGGTTGTACCACCAGATGGCAAAGGCGTCGCGCTCTGCCAGTTCATAGAAGCCCTGCAGGATTGCCTCTTCGAGAGTATTGCCCGCAGCGCATCCGTTTGAATCGGCGACCAGATCCATCGGACCTCGCTGTTCCGGCGCCATGCTGTAGAGCATCGATGTCGGAAGATAGCGATGCCGGCATTGCGAGAGCGACCACACCGGCGTCCAGTCGATCTCTGCGTCGGGATCGAGACGCGGCGGGACGATGTTGTAGGGATGGCCCTCGGCGTTGATGCTCCTGGCGTCGTCAAGCTGCCTGTCGCTGAACAGCTGCGCATCGTTTGGATGAATTGCCTCATCGCCCGCGAGGAATTCGGTGAGCCGCCTGCGAACGCGGATCTCGTCTCCTTGACAGATGCCGGAGTAACGCTCGATCGCCTCGCAGAGCGCGCTGACCCTGGATTGCTCGCGCGTGCTTCCCTTGCCGGCGCTCTTGCTGCGCAGACTGCGCCGGAGCGAGCTCAAGGTTCGGCTTCTCACGCCGAGATTGCTTCCGGCCCAATCGACATGCAGCCATGAATCGGAATCGTCGGAAATGCGTGACAGCCAGGTCACGACGCCGCTTACCGGGTTCACCAGGTGCCTGTACTTTGCGAACGTGACGCCCGGAGCCACGCTCCGGGCGCCGCCGCTGCCGCGATGAGCCTTGGGACTCGCCTGCAGTTGCAAGGGCGACGGCTTTCGGTCCGGACGATTCAGTTCTTCGTCGCCACAGGCGAAGCATTGCGGGCGGCGCACGACCCGATGCTTCGAACTTGCAAACGTGCCGACATTCATCGTGATTACGTGTTCGTGGATTGGCGCGGATTCTCCGAGCACCAGCCATTTGACGATTTCCGCAGCGATCAGCCCATACAGCGCCTCCAGTACGGCCGGTTGGGCAACGAACGGCTTGAATGCCGCCTCGTCACCAGCAACGTTACGCAGGAAATTGTGAACTTCCTGGTGGCTGCGCAGACGGCAAGCCAGGCAATCCCAACAGGGGCCATGCCCGTCGGCGCGAAAGATGGGGCCAAACAGTGCCTCCATGCCGAGGGGTCTCACGAGAATCCACGGCGTGTCCGCCTCAATTTGGCGCCGGTTCACCTCTCCATGGCTCGATGCAAGGAAGTCGTCGCACACAACGACCATGAGCATAGGGGTGCTGGTCGTCACGTTAGCGCCCTGATCGTTCAAATGCCGGGTCAGCCGTCCGTCGTCACCTTCAATCGCGATACGCGCTTCTGACAGCCGGCGTTCGGCCCAACGCGGCGAAGCACCAAGCGATGACCAGTAGGCAGCCCGGGATCTTTCCATGCCATGATCGGCAGACACGACATAGCCTTTGGCGGCAAGCGATTCCATGGCCGCATGAACTTCATTGGCGGACCACGAGTTCTCAAGGCGCCCAACAATCTCGTCTCGACTGTGGCGACCGTCGAGCAGCGGCAACAGGCCACAAATCAGCTCGCCATGGAGCAGCGTGTTGAACTGCTCCGAAACAAGCAACGCCTGCGCGTCACCGACGATGCGCGACTGCAGGTGCGGAGCTAGCGCGGGGAGCTTGACCGAGCCCTGGTCCTCCGGCGTGATTCGCGCCAGCATCCCCTTCCGGGGAATCGTGGAATCCTGCGACGACATTTCGGGTATCCGTGCCGGCTGAACCGGTAACTTCAGGTATGTGACAACAACTCATCAATCTCTTTGGCAGACACTTTCGCGGTTTCGGCAACCGCTGAGTTCAGCGCAGCGAAATCCTCCTGACCGCACGCGCTTGCAACGAGGGATCTAACGTTCTTCCCCGCCTCGGTCACGTCAAAGTCCTCCTCTCCGACGAGACGCAAAACGCCTTGGAGAGTCCGCCACATGCCCGCGGCCTGTTCCAGGCCCTGGGCGCCGGCGGCTCCAAACACCGCGGCAGCGGTCGGTGCGGGGTCGTCGTCGAGGTCAAGTCCCGGCTCCGTCAACTGGAGCATTCGTGCGGCCCTCTCCACGTCTTCCAGGCCGCCGCGTGCCTTGGCGAATGTCGACGCGTCGGCTTCGGCAGGACCTTTTCGTCGTTCGCGAAGTTTCGAGATCAGCGCTTCGTCCTCGCCACACCCAGCCAGTATCGCACGCCGAGCTTCGTTGAACCGACGGCCTATTTGCAGATCGCCGCACTCGAAGAAGCAGCGTGCCCGCGTCAGGGCCGGGATCTCTCCAGGCTTCGGGCTCCCGAACTGCCTTTCCAGGTCCGACTGGGCCAGTGCAAGAATGGATTTGGATCTGCGTGGAACCGGGGAAAACAACAGGCTGCCCTGCGCCAGATCGGCCAGGGCCGCCCGGAATTGCCGGCAGAGGCGCTCAAGGTCGTCAGCGCGTTCGCCATCATGGACAAGCAGCAAGTCGAGCGTAACGCCGGGGTAAGCTTCCCTGCTTGCCAGATCGCCCAGGAATATCGCCGCGACCCCTCCTTTGCTGAACGGTCCGCACCAATCGACGAAATCCTCGACCACTGCGGACAGCACGGTAGAGACAGATGCCTCGGCAAGGTTGGAAAGCGCAATCTCGGCCTCTGCTGGCGACAGGTTCCCGCGCACGACGTGCATGCCGATCTGGAACGCCTTGTCGTTCGACCAGTTCCGCACGATTTCGGCACTCTCCCTTGCATCCGCAGTTGGCAGTTCCGCAATCAGGCCCTTCATTTCCTGAATGTCCATTTCATGCGTCCAGTAGACGCGCGTCAGGCCACGCCGCGCCACCGATTCGAATTCCGCGTCCGGCCCGAATCCCTTGGGCAGGTCGAGGTCCGCAAATTCCCGGTCTTGCAGGTTGTCGAGAAGTTCCGCGTTGCGCTCGATGCACTTGGCGAGCCGCGGTGAGGCGCCGTAGATCTCGATGATCGCGTCAAAGGCGTCCGGGCGCGCGGCCGCAACGGGACTGTCATAGGCGCTCCAGTCATCAATCTCCGGATAGAAGTGCTCGCGCCACTGGTCGACCAACGGATCCATCTTCTCGAACCAGCGCTTCGGCCGCAGCACGATGTTCATCATGTCGGCGTAGGTTCCCGGCAGGACCGGCGATTCGTCGGCGCCGAGAGCCTGGAGCAGAGGATAGTGGCGCGACGCGGCGGCATGATGATCCGCATGGCGCTGCATGTTGAAGAACATCCAGTTGCTGAACTTCCAGTCGGCGCTCCAGGAATGGCGCGGCATGATCTTTTCCCATCGCCCGTTCGGCAGACGGACACGACGCAGGCCGTAGTGCTGAAAGTAGTTGCTGATCTTCATCGAAAAGACGCAGCTCAGCCCGAGGAACGCAAAGACGAGGACGGCCCAGATTCCGCCCAGCCAGAACACCAGGCCGTACCAAAACGCGACACCAAGGCCGTAGCGCCAGAACGGGTTGCTGTGATGCCACGCGGGAAGCCGGCGCCGCGCCAGCCGCTCTCTCGCAACCTTCCAGGAGTTGGTCAGGTTGCACAGGACCTCCTTGGGAAAGTACCGCCAGAAACTCTCGCCCTTTGGAGCGGACCCCGCGTCGTATGGTGTGCCTACAAGCGCATGATGGATGTAGACGTGCTCCGTGGCATATTGAGGATAGGAGGCGCAGGCGAGCAGGAATTCACCGATCCGCCGCTCCCAAGTGGTGCGCCGGTGAATCAGTTCGTGGCCAACGACAAATACGGCCTGGCCTTCCATCGTCAGGATGATCACCAGCAACGCCGCCTCCCAAACAGCGAACTGGTTGACCGCAAGGATCTGCCACATGCCGAAGATGAGCGTCGGTGGCCACAGGAACGCCCAGGCCCAGACCGGCAGGTTATGCCAGATCAGCCGACGCTCAGGTGTCTTCATCGGGTCCATGTTGCGACCATCCACGCCCAGCGCGCGATCAAGCGGACCCGCCACGCTCATGAAAAGGAGCGGAGGCAACAGCCACCATCCTCCGTAGATTGCGGCGAGCACGATCAAAGGAAATATGGCCAACGGGAGATAGTGGGGAATTGCGCTGAGAATGGACGGCTCGATGCGCGGCCCCATGCCAGCGTTCTTCGAACCCGAGTCACTGCCCAAGAGTGCATCCTGCGGCATGGTCGATCCCCTAGCAGACAGCTATATCACAACTTGCGGGAATTTCTTACCATCCGGCGCTCCGACCTGCAAATCGCTCAGGGCTGCATGGTCTCGACGAGATGCTCCAGTGCCTCGATGCAAAACGCTGCAGTCAGGGACTCGGCGCCATGCCCAATTTGCCCAATTGCGCCCCATTTCAACGTCTGGTCACCGAATGCGAGAAGCTCGGGCCAGCTGCCGTCTTCATGTTGCGAATCCATGAGTTCCTCAACCCGGCGCCCGGTGTCGATCCTGTCGAGGGCTCCGATCCTGTGAAGCGTCGATACGGCCTGCGCGGTCTGAAGGACGTTTCCAAAGTCTCCGTTCTCGTCGCGCAGGCCCAGGACCCGGTCCGCAAGCATGGGGCGCAGCCGCTCCAATGCAGGTCGTGCGAGATTCAAGGCACGAGCGACCGCATAGTAGATCGACACCGTGTCGGGATACCACTTGGACGAACCCTCAAGGCGTCCTTCGACAATCAAGGCCTCCAGCCAACGTTGGGCATTCCTTGTCGCAGGATGATCACCGAGATAGGCGATGACGTTCGCGTTGACCACGGGATCTGCCTCAATTCGGAATCTCGACACGACATCAGGTTCTCCGTCTGCCAGAACCCAAGTCATGAAGCGGCCGTCTTCGTCCCGGTTCGCCAAAACTGGCGGAATGTTTCGTCCCAAGGCAATCCAGGGGTGGGCTCCAACGACAAGCGAGCAGAGTGAAGTGCTGTCAAGATCCTGTGGAAGATGACGGTAGTACCGCCATAGCCCTGGATATTCGATCGTGTCGGCAAGGTATGTCCGGGTGGCACTGCATATGGCTTGCGCCAGCGCTTCGCCGGAGCATTCCAGTGCCAGTACGCAGAGAGCGGAAACAAACGGCGGTCTTTCGAAATGTCTGGGAATGTCAGGGTCGCCCACATTGAACCGGATGCAGCGCCACGCGCCGTTGTCGTCGATGGCGCTTTCCAGGAATGTCAGGCCCTTGCGGATGCTCTCCCTGCCAGCGCCTGCAAGAGAGCCGCCACCGGCACGCCCCTTGCGGCCACGCTTCCCTCCAGGTTCTGCAGGACGAACGGGCGGTGCCGGGTCGTGCATCGTCTTGCGCAGAAACTCGAGCGACGTCGCACCATGCTTGGCCGCCTCTTTCTCGGCCTTGGTGAGCTTGCTGCGCGGCGGGAGAACCAGATGCGTCTTTGCGTAGGATTCCTCGTGCACGTGAATCTCATGCTCTTTCGCCAGCGTGACACCGAGTTCCGCTTCAATTGTTTCCCTGGGCTTCGCGAGCAAGCGATTGCGAAAGTCGCAATCGTCCTCCGCTTTGGCCGCAAGGAATTCCGTGACGTCGATAGATCGCTTCATCGAGATTCTCCGTCTTCGTGAATCCGGCCAACGAAAGGATGTCCAGCAAACGCCTATCCCGGCAAGCAGGTCAGGTCCACATTTCGAGGCGGAAGGAGGGGCAATCGTGCCCGGTTCCTTTCAGGCGCTGCACCCGTTGCGAAGGTCATGAGCTTCAGCAACATGGCTTCGGGAATTTGCCGGCATGATCTGATCAGGCGATTTGCCGCCTGACCAGTTCCCTGAATGCTCCATCGACCTCCATGAGTTCGTTGAACGAGCCTCTTTGCACAACCCTTCCGGCCTGCAGGACGTGGATGCAGTCAGCCTGCTCAAGGGTGGACAACCGGTGGGCGATGACCAGCCGCGTTGAAGTCAGCGCCGCAAGGTTGTGCATCACGTTGGCTTGGTTCTCGTTGTCCAGCCAGTTGGTTGCCTCGTCAAGCAGCAACATTCTCGGGCTTCCGATCACCGAGCGGGAGATCATGACGCGCTGTCGCTCGCCGCCGGAAAGGACGGAGCCGCTGGTGCCAACCATGGTCATCAAGCCCATCGGCATGCCCCTGATCTCGTCCTCCACTTCCGCGGTCCGGATCGCCTTCCACACGTCCTCGACTTCCACTCCTTCTCGATGGCTGACCAGATTGTCCCAAAGATCATTAGGGTGGAGGCCGACCGACTGCGGCACTACGCCAATCTTCCGGCGTACCTGCTTCAGGTTCAGGTGCCTCAGGTCACGCCCGTCGTAATACACGGCGCCGGCGATTGGCTGATTGATTCCGAGCGCGAGACGGAACAGCGTGCTCTTTCCGGATCCTGACTCGCCGGCGATCGCCACGAACTCGCCCGGACGGGCATGAATGGAGACATCGTCGAGGATCAACGGGCCATCGGCATCGTAACGAAACGAAATTCGGTCGAACAATAAGTCGCCACCAAGGAACTCCACCGGCTCACCTTCAACGTCAGCCTTGGGAACCGCCGCAAGCAGTGGACGCATCTGTTCGAACGCAGGCAGCGCAGCGGCAATGGTACCGAATGACTCGCCAAGCTGGGCGATTGCCGACTGGAAGGTGATGAATACGAGATAGACGACGAGAAACTCGCTCACCCCGACGCTCCCGTCGCCTGTCGCCACCGCAAACAGCATGACACCGCCGGCAAGAAAGGGGAGCGCGGCAGCAAACGCATGCGAATGCCCCTCGAGCGAATTCACCTTGAGTTCCGCTCGTTTCTGTTCACGATAATCCTGCGCCCAGATCGCGAATGCAGATCCTTCCGCAGCCTCCACACGCAATTTGGCGATACCGCCCACAATCTGGAACAGCCGCCCGGCGACGTGTCGTGATGCACGGATCATGTCCCCGTATGGCGAGACTTGGCGCAGCCCGAGAGCCACGGTGTAAAGCAGCGAAGCCAGCCCAAAGACGAGGGCGATCATGCCCAACGTGGCATTGTAGAAGAACATCAGGCCCAAAACCGGAAGCAGGAAGACGACCGACAGCAGACTGTCGGCAACGACTCCTTGCACGCCGTCACGCAAGTTCTGGAATGTCATCGCTGAAGTTGCCAGGTCGCCGGCCGGCCGGCGATGAAGCACGTTTGGCGGAAGCCGCATGAGGCGGTCCCAAAGGGCGGCCTCGAGGCGCGTCAGAGAGCGTCCCTCGAGCCGCATCATCGCCATGCTTTGGAGCAGATGCAGCAGGGCGCCAAGCAGGCCGAACCCCGCGAGCGCAACGGCGAGGACATGGAGGGTTGCAGCGCTTCCTCCCGCGGCGACCTGAGTCGCGACAAATCCAAGCGCCAGCGCTGGCAACAGCTTGACCAGCCCTCCAGGAAGTCCGGCAAGCACAAGCCGCACCACGTCTGCGCCCGATCCATGCAGCGCGATTGCCAGCATGTCTGCAGGTTTCACGCCTTCGGGTGGAAACGGACGATAGAACATCCAGGCTTCGTCCATCAGCGCATTTGCACGGTCCGCTGTGACCCGAACACCACGCTTGCTCTTTGGATCGATCTGCCGGTAGTTCCCGAACCAGCTAGGCAGCAATGCCACCGGTTCGCCATCCCCGGCACGAAATGCCAGCATCGCGTTGCTGTCGCCGCGCCACCAACTGTCCTCCTGTCGCAGCCGCACGCGGCGCGCTCGCACCCCTGAAGCATCAAGGATGTCGACAAGGCCGACGGGAGAATCCGACGGGCCCCGACGCTTTGGCACCTTGAATTCAATCCCCTCGCGGCGACCGATGACTTGCAGTGCATCCGCGAGTGCCGTGTCCTCGACGTCGGAATCCCGGTCAACGGGCAGGTCATAGACATTGAACAGTCGTTGCCGTGCCGCAATTTCGGCCGTACGTCGGCTTCTTGTCATTGCGCGTTCGAGATTTGCGTCATCGACCACCGCCAGCCTGCGGTTGAAGCGCTCCAGAAGGAAAGCGACCTTGTGGAATGTGGCGAGTTCCTGCAGCAGCGTTTCTTGGCGCGCCAGATCCTCCGTGGACTTCCCCGAAAGCGTTGCCGCATCAATTATGGTGAACCAGCTTGTCCTGGTCAGCGGAATGAACAGTTCGTCCGCCCCGGCTGCTTCATCAATTTCCGCCCGATCGACTATATCCATGTACAGGCCAGCACCGCGCGGCGGCGCAGACACCCATACCACGCTGCGTCGCACTGACAGCGTGCCAGTGGCGAAAGACTGGTTCTGTCCTGGCTCGGCAAGAGCGGTCGGCCTTGGAACGCGGCTCGCAAAGCGCGAAAGAGTGTCAGTAATGGCCGTCAGCCAGGTATCGACCTGGCTCGCCAGTTCCGACGGATGAACCTCGGACAGCAAAGATGCCGGCAATCGTCGCAAAATCGTGCCCGGCGACCCCTTGGCAATCAGGCTAAGCGTGGTGTCCTTGCTGTCGCGCCCTTCATCGGGTGCGACACCGGGAAGCAACCAGCCTGACTCGCGACACAGAACGTGTTGCGGTGCGGCCGTCTCCACTCCGTCCTTGAACTCGACAAGGAACAGGTTGACCGCACCCTGCTCAATGAACCAGACGCTGTCCGAATCGTCGAGTTTCGCCGGAAGATTGCCGGCACAGGGCACGGTCTCTCCCGAACGGACGGCAAGTTCGGCAATCGATAGGTACTTTCGCCCGGCGTCCTGCATCAGCCCGACCTCGCAAGCTTGTGGTACGTGCCGTCCCGGTCCGCCATCAACTGGTCATGCGTGCCCCGCTGCACTTCGACGCCTCCTTGCAGAACTACAATTTCGTCGCAGTCACGCACGGTGCTCAACCGGTGTGCCACGATGAGGCACGTGACACCGCGCCGACGCAAGGATTCGTCGACGAATTCCTCCGTGGCTGCATCAAGCGCACTGGTAGCCTCGTCCAGAAGGAGCATTGTCGGGTTGCCCACCAGCGCGCGGGCGATTTCCAGCCGCTGGCGCTGCCCGCCACTGAAATTCGCCCCCGCCTCTTCGACGAGCGTCGCGTATCCGCGCGGCCTGAGCAGGATCTCGTCATGAATCCGGGCGTCCCGGGCAGCCGCGAAAATGGCCTCGTCCGGAACGGCCTCGTTCCACAGGGTGATGTTGTCGCGTACGGAGGCGGAAAAGAGCACGACCTCCTGATCCACCATCGATATCGACTGCCGGAGCACTTCCTCGGGAATCTCCTCCCTGGGATGGCCATCGAACAGGATGTCGCCTGACCAAGGCTGATAGAGACCAGCCACAAGGCGCGTCAGGGTGGACTTGCCGGATCCGCTGGGACCGACCACGGCAACGCGCTGCCCCGGATGAATCGTGAGGTTGAAGTCCTTGATCAGGGGCGGCCGGCCCTTGGTGAAGCCGAACGTAACGTTTCGCAGTTCGAGCCGCCCCGCAAGCTGGAGGCGGCCCCTGAACGTTGGAATCGTTTCCGTGTCAGGGGTTCGGCGGGTGAAGGCAGGGGCTTCCGCGGTCTTGTGGATATCGTCGAGTCGCTGCAGATCTGTTTCGAGGACCTGACGCTTGTCGGCGAACTCCATGAAGCGACCGAAGGGCGCCAGGAACAGCTCGGCCAAGATGTAGAATCCGACAAGCGTCCCCAGTGTCAGTTCGCCCGCCAAGACCAGGCTCCCGCCGACGCCCAGAAGCGCCGCACCGCGAAACCCCGCGATCAGGACCGGCAGCGCGGAACTGACGGCCCCCAGTTCGGCATCGCGCTGGCGTGCTTGCAGTTCGCGCGCCTGCTGTCCGGTCCAGCGCGAAAAGAACCTGTCATCCGATCCCGTAAGGCGCAGGCTGTCGGCGTTGCTCAGCATCTGCATGCCGTAGCCAATCAAAAGCCCCTGCTCACGTCTCATCGCCTGGATCCGGACTGCTCGGAATCCGTTCAGGATATGGGCCAGGACACCGTGCAGCAGGGCCAAGAACACGACAATCAGCGCAAGGCGGAAGTCAAGGACCATCATTGCTGCGAGCAACACTGCACTCATGACCATCTCAACAATGCGCAACAGAAACTGGTCCGTCAGGTTCCTGGCGACCCGGTCGATTGAAGACACTCGATCCGTCAAGTCGCCTGGCAGCCTGTGGTCAAAGAACTCGACCGGCAGGCGAAGCAGCCGCGACAGGCCCCGATTGTATCCTGCTACCGAAATCCGGATTGCAAGCCGCTTGAGGAATCTGTGCTTGAGATAGGTCAGGATGTACACGAGCACACCGCCGCCGAGCATTGCCGCCACGATGCCGCGCCAAGAACCCCGGCTTTCGAGCACATCGTCCACAAAGACACCGAGAGAGACGGGAATGACGAGCGTCAACAGAGCCAACATGAAACCGCATGCAGCCACTCCAGCGACTGCGCTCCATTTGTTGGCAAGAATTGTGCCCAATTGCCTGAACAGACCTGGCCACTCACCGCCGGGCCTGAAGTCGGAGCTGCGCTTGAATTGAAGTGCAATTCCGCTGTAACCCTTTGTAAACTCTTCTGTTGACAGGCGTCGCCGTCCTGTGGACGGATCATTCAGATGGAAGCTGTTGCCGTCATGCCCCTCGAGCACGACGAAATGGCTGAATTGCCAGAACAGGCTCATGGGCACTTGCAGCTTCCCGAGCTGATCCGCTCGCACGCCCAGCCCGCTGCATTCAAGACCGTAGTGTCGGGAGGCGCGCACGATGCTTGCAGCACTGCTGCCGTCCCGGCTCACCTCGCACGTCTCGCGCAACTCGGCAAGCGGGACCCATTTGCCGAAGTACGCCAGTACGCTGCCGAGGCAGGCGGCGCCGCATTCCGACGCGTGCATCTGCAACATGACAGGCGTCCGCACCCTTTGGCTGTCGGAAGCGGCCTTGCCGTTGGCCCCACCTGAGGTACGCAGCGACATTTCTTGATCATCTCATGCGCAAGAGCGCGATCGGCGAATGCCTGCCGACTTCGATGGCAATCTCGCACTGCGTGCCTGCATCGATCTCGATATCCAAGTCTTCGTCGAGTGCGACCTTGACGTGGTGCACGGAAACTGGGGCCAGCAACTCAAGTTCCGCCAACTGCCCGGACAGGCCGGCTGCGGAAATTTCGCTGATCTCTCCCACATAAATTGGTGCTACGCCATTTGCGTCAGTCAACCTGACAACCACAGGCAGCCCGACCTTGACCTGGGATTCGACGCCCTTCTCGATCCAGGCAAGCGCATGCATCGAAGGGGCATTCGTGTGCGGATCGTTGCCAGACTCGACCAGTATGGCATCTACCGTGACATTGCGGGCCACATCGCCAAAGAACGTCCACGCCACGAGCAACAAGGACAAGGCGCCGATCACCACCACGAGCACGCGCTCGCGCGGTGTCGAAATTGTCAGCAGCCGGTCAAGTTGCTCGCGTTCTTCCTTTGCTGCCGCAACGGAGTCCTGAAACGAGCCGAATGGGTTATTGAACACGACCGTGCGTAGCCTCCTCGTTGAAATCGGGCACCGGCCGATGTCTCCCCGCTGCCCGTCCGAACGCAACGCCGCAGTCTTTCCGGATCGGAACGTGGCCCGATCAAGAGGGAAAGTCCCGGCGAAGGGGGCTTTCGGGCCCCAGCCACCGGTTTCCGCGCCAAAAACGGCTGCAGTTCCTTCGGGCCGGAGCGTAATCCGGCCACCCGAACGGCGCAAGAGATAGTGCGCCGACTTGTTCGGAAACTCAGATCGCACCGATCCAGTTGGCCGGGGCAGAGGTTGCGCCAGCCAATTGCCACCGGGATGGGGCGACCCGATCCTGCAACTTCGCAGGGAGCCAGAAAAGGATCTTGGGTCAGCATCCATCAATTCGCGACTTCCTGGAACGGTTGGCCGAAACCAGTCGAAGGGAACGGCGTCGATGACCGGATGCATCTCCGACACGACGAAGCAGCGCGAGCGGTGTCCGATTCTGGCGTCTGCGCTGGCGGCCGCCGGACCGTGCGTCAGCGGCCGGTCAACTCAGCCAATGGCTGGCATTCTTCAAAGAGCTGGGGCGAGGGCGCTTCGGCAATGCAGGGCGGCCGCTTCACGAAACTGACGTGCGAAATGCCGG
>VYCX01000543.1:16287-17629 GCA_009843725.1 Boseongicola sp. SB0675_bin_26 | reverse complement strand
GTCGCAAGTATGCCGCAATTGCGAATTATTCTCAAAACAGGTTGCGCGATTCGATGGTCACGAGACGAACGCTATTGAGGGGGTTGGGCAGCGGCATTGTCGCCGCCGGCCTGCCGGCCCCTGCCGCCGCCGCTGCGGAACGGCCGCTCAAGGTCGTGGCCACGACGGGAATGATCGCCGACACGGCGCGCCGGGTCGGCGGCGACCTGGTCGAGGTCAAGGCCCTGATGGGGCCGGGCGTCGACCCGCATTCCTATCGCCAGACCCGCACTGACATCGTCGCGACGGCAAAGGCGGATCTCGTGCTCTGGAACGGTCTCTACCTCGAGGCCCAGATGGAGGACGTGCTTGCCGAACTCGCCCGTCGCGTTCCGGTCGCGGCGCTTGCCGAGGCCGTTCCGGCGGATCGCCGGATCGCGCACGACGACTACACCGGCCGCTTTGACCCGCATGTCTGGATGGATCCCGGGCTCTGGCGTCTCGCGGCCGTCGCGGCGCGCGACGCCCTGACGTCCGTCAAGCCGGACGGCGCTGAAGCGTTCGCCGCAAACGCGGATGCGCTTCTCGCCGAGCTTGATCGCCTGGACGCCTACAGCGCCCGGGTGCTCTCCACCGTGCCGGAGGCGGCGCGGGTGCTGGTGACGGCACATGACGCCTTCAACTATTTCGGCCGCGCCTACGGATTCGAAGTTGTCGGAATCCAGGGCATCTCGACCGAGAGCGAAACCGGCCTGAACCGCATGACCGAGCTCGTCGACCTCATCGCCGGACGCCGGATTGCGGCGGTCTTCGTCGAGAGCTCGGTCTCCGACCGGCTCGTCCGCGCCCTAGTCGAAGGGGCGGCGGCGGCGGGCTGGAATGTCCGCATTGGCGGCGAGCTCTACTCGGACGCGATGGGCGCCGACGGGACCTACGAGGGCACATATGTCGGAATGATCGATCACAACGTGACCGTCATCGCGGGCGGACTGGGCGGCAGCGTCCCGCCACGCGGGATGTCCGGACGGCTGAGCGCGGGGAGCTGACACGATGCAGGCACGGCTTGAAGACGTGACCGTGCGCGACGCGCGCGAACTGGCGGCCCGGGACGGTCCGCTCGTCATGCGCGGCATGACGGTCGCCTATGACCGGAAACCGGCGGTGTTCTCCGTCGACGCAACGTTCCGGTCCGGCAGGATCACCGGGATCATCGGGCCGAACGGCGCCGGCAAGTCCACGTTGCTGAGAGCGGCGCTCGGCATCGTCAAGCCGCTTGCGGGACGGGCGACGTTCTTTGGAACGACGCTTGCCCGGAGCCGTGACCGCGTTGCCTACGTCCCGCAGCGCGCAAGCGTGGACTGGG
>VYCX01000543.1:13710-16277 GCA_009843725.1 Boseongicola sp. SB0675_bin_26 | reverse complement strand
ACTCTACGGGCGTCTTGGCCTTCTCGGGCGATTCGGCCGCGATCACGAAGACATGGTCATGGCCGCCCTGGAGCGCGTCGGCATGGAAGACTTCTCCGCGCGCCAGATCGGCCAGCTTTCGGGCGGCCAGCAGCAGCGGGTGTTCCTGGCGCGCGCACTTGCGCAGGACGCAGGGCTCTACCTGCTCGATGAACCCTTCGCAGGCGTCGATGCGGCAACCGAAAGGGCGATCATCAAGGTGCTCAAGGCGCTTCGGTCGGAAGGCAGGACGGTGATCGCGGTGCATCACGACCTGTCGACGGTCGAAGAGTATTTCGACGACGTGCTGGTGATGAACGTCCGCAAGATCAGCGACGGGCCGGTCGCCGCCGCGTTCACCTCCGAGGCGCTGGACACGGCCTATGGCGGGCGCCTGGAGCGGGGCATGCGGGATCCGCGGAAGGCGCTCGCCTAGGGGGCAATGCAGATGGCTGAAACGGTGGAACATGACACTTCCGGCGCAAGCCGGAAGGGCGGGACGCCCGCCGATCTTCGACACGGAAATGCGCAGCCACGCCGCGTGGCCCGTATGCCAGGGCCATGCAAGGCGAGGCGTCCGGGATTGGCGCATCTGGACGGCGAGGGGTGCTTGCGTTGGCAACCGTCGCCGACCCGTGAAATCAGCCGGCAGGCTGGAACGCACCGCGTTTCGGTCAACGGCGTGATTCCCTTCGCCTGAGACCGATGCTGCTTGACGCGCTGACGTTTCAGCTCGGATACAACGCCACGCTCGTGACCGTCGCCGCAGTGCTGCTCGGAATCGCGGCGGGCGTTACCGGAACCTTCCTGTTCCTGCGCAAGCGCGCGCTTGTCAGCGACGCGATCGCCCATGCCACGCTGCCCGGCATCGGCCTCGCCTTCATCGTCCTCACGCTGTCAGGACATGACGGGCGGCACCTGCCCGGCCTGCTGGCCGGCTCCGCGATCACGGCGATGTCCGGCCTGTTCGCCGTCCAGTGGCTTTCCTCCCGCACGCGGCTCTCCGAAGACGCCGCCATCGGCGCGGTCCTGTCGGCCTATTTCAGCCTTGGCATCGTCCTGCTGACCGTCATCCAGGCCATGTCTACCGGACAGCAGGCCGGCCTCGAGAGCTTCCTCCTGGGGGTCACTGCAGGCATGCTTCTTTCCGACGCGATCCTGATCGCGCTTGGCGGCATGCTCGTCGTCGGTCTCGTCCTCCTCTTCCGCCGCCCGATGTCGCTTGTGTCCTTCGATCCCGGATTTGCCTCCACCAGCGGAGTGCGGCCTGACCGGATCGACCTGACAATGATGGGGCTGGTGCTGGGCGTCACGGTCGTCGGGCTGAAGGTCGTCGGGCTCATCCTGATCGTCGCGCTTCTCATCATTCCGCCCGTAACGGCTCGGTTCTGGACAGACCGGGTCGAACTGGTCGTGATTCTTGCAGGTGCCTTCGGGGGCATCGCGGCATGGCTCGGCGCCGGCCTTTCGGCCAGCGCGCCCGACCTGCCGACAGGACCGCTGATCGTCCTCGTGAGCTTTTGCCTGTTCGCGGTCTCAATGGCGTTCGCGCCGCGCCGCGGCCTGCTTTCGTCGCTTGTCCGTCATCGGCGGTTCCAGGCCGGTGTCCACATCCGGCAAGGGCTGATGGCACTGGCCCAAGGCCAGCCGATCTACGAGCCGTTGACGATTCGCTTGCTCAAGGCCCGGGGCCTCGCCCGGGCGGACGGCATGCCGACACGGAAGGGCACAATGCGGGCTGCCCAGGCTTTCCGGGACGAGAAGCGCTGGGAAGTCGCGCGCGCCACGCCCGAGCTCGAGCTTGCAGCCGCCCGCTACGACGGGCTGACCCGGATCGAAGACGTCCTGACGGCCGACCAGATCGCGGAGATCGATCGCAGGATCGGCCCGCCGGAGGCCGTTCAATGAACGGCGAGGACTTTGTCACCTTTTCGCTGACTCCCTTGCTGATCGGGAGCCTGGCCGCACTGGCCTGCGCACTTCCCGGCAACTTCCTTGTCCTGAGGCGGCAGGCGCTGGTCGGCGACGCGATCAGCCATGTCGTCCTTCCGGGCATCGTGCTTGCGTTTCTGGTGACCGGCACGGTCTCGACCTGGCCGATGCTGCTCGGTTCCGCAGCCGCCGCCGTCGTGGCTGTCGTGCTGATCGAGGCCATTCGCCGGTTCGGCCGAATCGAGCCCGGCGCCGCCATGGGCGTGGTGTTCACCACCATGTTCGCGGCCGGCGTGCTGGCATTGGAGCAGTCCGACACGTCCGGAGTCCATCTTGATGTCGAGCATGCCCTGTTCGGCAATCTCGAGAGCCTGATCTGGCTGGATGCAGCCGGCTGGGCTTCGCTCGTGGATCCGGTGGCGCTTGCCGGGCTTCCGCCCGAACTGTTCCGGATCAGCCTGGTAGCCGTCATAATCGCGCTGTGCCTTGCCGTCTTCTGGCGTCCGCTTGCAATTTCCACCTTCGACGAAGGCTTCGCGAGGACGCTCGGTCTTCCGGTTCGGGTCATCGGGCTTGGCATCGTGATCGCATCGGCACTCGCGGCTGTTGCGGCGTTT
>VYCX01000543.1:0-13700 GCA_009843725.1 Boseongicola sp. SB0675_bin_26 | reverse complement strand
GTTTGACGCAGTTGGCTCAATTATCGTGATCGCCATGTTCATCTGCCCGCCGGCCGCTGCGCGCCTGATGACGAACCGCCTGGGCGCCCAGGTGGCTTGGTCCGTCGCCTTCGCGCTGATCGCGGCAACGCTTGGGTTCACGCTCGCGGGCAGCGGGCCGGCCTGGCTTGGATCGGAGAATGCGGTGAGCGCCGCAGGCATGATCGGGACGGTGGCCGGCGTGATCCTTGCATGTGCTGCGGTGTTCGGTCCGGCGCGCGGCTGACCGCGCCGGCCGTTCAGCACCGGCTTCGACAGGTGGTGGTTCACGCCTATCATGGCCATGCCGCCCGTGAGGTTGGGGAATTCCTGGCCCCACATGGCTTCGCGCACGGCGTCGACATCGGTGGTGCCTGCTGCGGTGACTGAATTCACCCACATGTTGAAGCCGATGTAGTGAGCTTCCATCGGGTCGTTGGTGACGCGGCTTTCGTCGCCGATGAACTCATGCCAGGCAGCGATGAACGCCTCATTCCCGGACGTGTCGGCGGACATGAAGTAGTTCCATGCCGCCAGGTGCCCGACGAGGTTGCCGGTGTCGAGACCCGAAAGCTCCTCTTCGCCGACCGAGAAGGCGACGACGGGGATGTCGTCGGCCGAAACCCCGGCAGCGGCAAGTTCCTTGTAGAAGCCTATGTTCGCATCGTCGTTGATCGTCGAGATGACGCCCACCCTCTTTCCGTCAGCACCCAGCGCGACGACGTCGGCAACGATCTTTGACCAGTCCGAGTGGCCGAAAGGCGTGTAGCTGACGAAGATGTCCTCTTCGGGGATGCCCTTGGACGTCAGGTAGGATTCAAGGATGTTGTTCGTGGTCCGCGGATACACGTAGTCAGTCCCCAGAAGGGCGAACTTCTCGACGCCTGACTCGTCAAGATAGTAGTCGGTTGCCGGAATCGCCTGCTGGTTCGGCGCGGCGTCGGTATAGAACACGTTCCTCGAGATCTCCTCGCCTTCGTACTGGACGGGATAGAACAGGAGGCCGTTCAGTTCCTCGATCACCGGCAGGACCGACTTTCGACTGACCGAGGTCCAGTTGTCGAAGATCACGTCGACGTCGTGAACCGTCACGAGCTCGCGCGCCTTCTCGGCGAAGAGCGGCCAGTCGGAGGCCGGATCGACCACGACTGCCTCGATTTCGCACCCGTGTGGCGGCCGACGAGAGTTCCTAGCTTTCCGGTCGTCACACACCCGCTTTTCGGGGTCGACGCCCCAGCGGACAGGGACAGTGTCTCTGCATTGCAGCATGATTGGCAATTGACAGCGGCCGGCAATCGAAGCTTCGGACATTTTCGCCCAAAAGTTCATCCAGAAGTGCGATCTTTGCACAAAAACAGGGCGGAAACCGGTCCGTTGATCCTGCCAATCTGCAATTTCGTGGCGATTCGGTGCGGTGCGGCTCAAGAAGGGGGCATTGAATTCGCGCTCTGGAGGGAGCCATCACCCAGTTGTTGCCGATATCTTCGCAATGCGGTGCCGCTGCACCGGTCATGGCGCGTGCGCAGGGGGAGGTTTCGCTCGCCGTCAAGGCCAGGGACGGCGGCACCGCATTGCGGAGGTTGCGGCAGTCGGGATCACTCAAGTGCCTCTTCCCCAGGAGCGCCGGGCGGGCGCTGCAGGCCGTCCTCCTGAACTGCGCCGGGGGCGTCACCGGCGGCGATCGCCTTTCGTTGTCCGCTCATGCCGAGGCAGGGACGACATTGACACTCACCACTCAGGCGGCGGAACGGATCTACCGCGCCTTGCCTGGAAAAAAAGGGCGAATCGAGACGCGGCTGAACGTGGCGGAAGGCGCGCGCGTGAACTGGCTGCCGCAGGAGACGATTCTCTTCGACGGCTGCTCGCTGGAGCGATCGCTGACAATTGAATTGCAGGCAGGGGCCACCCTGCTGCTGACGGAACCGCTGATCTTCGGTCGCCTTGAAATGGGGGAGACCCTGACTTCGGCGCACGTCCTGGACCGGATGGAGGTCCGGCGCGCGGGCGTCCCGATCTACCTGGACTGCATCCGTCTGGCAGGCGATGTGCAGGCGCAGCTTGATCGTCCGGGCGTCGCAGGCCGCGCACGCGCCATGGCCTCCCTGGTGTATTTCGCTCCCGACGCCGAGGCGCAGCTTGAAGTGCTGCGCCGCTGTCTGCCACGTCACGCAGGAGCCAGCCTGCTTCAGGAGGATGTGCTGGTCATGCGCTTTCTTTCACGTGACAGCAACGAGATGCGTTCAACGCTGGTCCCGATGCTGAACCACCTGAGCCATGACGGGCTCCCTCGATGCTGGAACATCTGACATGAACCTGACGCCACGCGAAAGGGACAAGCTCCTCGTCTCCATGGCGGCGGAAGTCGCCCGCAAGCGGCTGGCGCGCGGCGTGAAGCTGAACCACCCCGAGGCCGTTGCCCTGATCACCGACGCGGTGGTCGAAGGCGCGCGCGACGGCCGCTCGGTCGCCGACATGATGGAGGCCGGCGCGGAGGTCGTCACCAGAGATCAGTGCATGGAAGGCGTGGCCGAGATGATCCACGACGTGCAGGTGGAGGCGACCTTTCCCGACGGCACGAAGCTGGTCACCGTTCACAACCCGATCCGATGAGGGGGCATTCCATGCATGTTCTTCCCCGGCGTCCGTTCGCATCGCCTGCCCAGGCCCGCGAGGCGGCATTGCCCGTCGCCCGTGTCGACCGGAGCGTGCCGTTCGGCCGTTGCCTCGTCGCGCCGGCAGCCTTTGCGGTGCGGAACCGCACGAAGTTGCAGCAATGATCCCCGGCGAAGTGATTGCCGGCCCGGGTGAAGTCACGCTGAACGCGGACCGGGACGCGATCGCGCTTATGGTCGCCAATGCCGGCGACCGGCCGGTGCAGGTGGGCTCGCACTACCATTTCGGAGAGGCGAACGACGCGCTGGAATTCGACCGTGACGCGGCGCGAGGCATGCGGCTCGACATCGCCGCGGGGACAGCGGTGCGCTTCGAGCCGGGGCAGCGCCGGGAGGTGCAGCTCATTCCCATTGGCGGTGCGCGGAACGTGTTCGGGTTCAACCAACGGGTCATGGGAGCGCTGTGATGACTGACTGGCCGCTGGCCCATGTCTCGCTTGCGCGCCCCGGAGTGGATGGGAAGGGAGTGCTTCATGCCCGCGACAATCTCGCGCGCTGACTATGCAGCCATGTTCGGCCCCACGACCGGGGACAAGGTCCGGCTTGCCGACACCGATCTCGTCATCGAGGTCGAGCGCGACCACACCGTCTATGGCGAAGAGGTCAAGTTCGGTGGTGGCAAGGTCATCCGCGACGGGATGGGCCAGTCACAGGCCACGCGTGCAGAGGGTGCCGTGGATACAGTCGTCACCAACGCGCTGATCGTCGATCATGCCGGCATCTACAAGGCGGATGTCGGGCTGAAGGACGGCCGGATCGCCGGGATCGGCAAGGCGGGAAATCCCGATATGCAGCCCGGCGTCGACATCGTCATCGGACCCGGAACCGAGGCGATTGCGGGCGAGGGCAAGATCCTCACCGCCGGCGGCTTCGACAGCCACATCCATTTCATCTGCCCGCAGCAGATCGAGGATGCGCTGCATTCCGGCCTGACAACCATGCTCGGCGGCGGCACCGGGCCGGCGCACGGCACGCTCGCCACGACCTGCACGCCCGGGCCCTGGCATATCGGGCGAATGCTGCAGGCGGGGGACGCCTTCCCGATGAACCTCGC
Source organism: Boseongicola sp. SB0675_bin_26 (assembly GCA_009843725.1). Lineage (GTDB taxonomy): Bacteria > Pseudomonadota > Alphaproteobacteria > Rhodobacterales > Rhodobacteraceae > JAJEFO01. The sequence goes on along the minus strand of VYCX01000543.1, from coordinate 9,956 downwards.
CTTTGCGGGCAAGGGCAACGCATCGCTCCCGGCAGCCTTGGAAGAGCAGGTCAGGGGAGGGGCCTGCGCCCTGAAACTGCATGAGGACTGGGGGACAACGCCTGGCGCCATCGATTGCCGCCTGTCCGTGGCCGATGCCATGGACGTTCAGGTGATGATCCATACCGACACGCTGAACGAAAGCGGATTCGTCGAGAACACCGTCAAGGCCATGAAGGGCCGCACGATCCACGCCTTCCATACCGAAGGTGCGGGGGGCGGGCACGCGCCCGACATCATCAGGATCTGCGGCGAGGATCACGTCCTGCCGTCCTCCACGAACCCGACGCGGCCCTTCACGGTCAACACGGTGGAGGAGCATCTCGACATGCTCATGGTCTGCCATCACCTCGACCAGACCATTCCGGAGGACGTGGCCTTCGCGGAAAGCCGCATCCGGCGCGAGACCATCGCGGCCGAGGACATCCTTCACGACATGGGCGCGTTTTCGATCATCGCGTCCGACAGCCAGGCCATGGGGCGCGTGGGGGAGGTCCTGATCCGCACATGGCAGACCGCGGACAAGATGAAGCGGCAGCGGGGGCGCCTGCCGGAAGAGACCGGCAGCAACGACAACTACCGCGTACGCCGATACATCGCGAAATACACGATCAATCCGGCCATCGCTCACGGGATCGCGCACGAAATCGGGTCGGTCGAAGAGGGAAAGCGCGCCGACCTGGTCCTGTGGAACCCTGCCTTCTTCGGCGTGAAGCCGGAGATGACGCTCATCGGCGGGACCATTGCAATGGCGCAGATGGGCGATCCCAACGCCTCGATCCCGACGCCGCAGCCGGTCTGCTCGCGCCCAATGTTCGGCGCCTATGGCAGAAGCGTCGAACGCTCCTCCGTGACCTTTGTCAGCGCCGCGGCGCAGGACGCCGGCATCGGCGCCACGCTTGGCCTGTCCAAGGACACTCTGGCCGTCGCGAACACGCGCGGGATCGGCAAGAAGGACCTGGTGCTGAACGACGCCACGCCGGAGATGGAGGTGGACCCGGAGACCTACGAGGTGCGGGCCGACGGTGAACTGCTGGCCTGCCAGCCAGCCGAGGTCCTGCCCATGGCGCAGCGATACTTCATGTTCTGAGGAGACCGCGATGACTCTTCCCGTAAGCCGAAAGGTGAAGCACACGCATCATGCCGACGACAGCGTGGTTCTCGACCATGAGTCGCGGTTTCTGCGCCGCAAGGTGCTGACCGCCGCAAGCGGGTTGCGATTTCTTGTGGATCTGTCCCGGACGACTTCGGTGGACCGGCACGAAGCATTCGTGCTGGAAGATGGCCGAGCCGTCGGGGTCGTGCCCGCCGAGGAGGAGCTTTTCCAGGTGAAAGGCGATCTGATCCGGCTCGCCTGGCACATCGGCAACCGCCACATGCCTTGCCAGATCGAGTCCGACCGGCTCCTGATCCAGCGAGATCACGTGATGCGCAACATGCTGGAAAGACTCGGCGCGGCCGTCACGGCGGTCACCGAACCGTTTTCTCCCGAGGGCGGCGCCTACGGTCACGGCCGCACCCATGCCCATGCCCACTGACACGCAAGTCCTGACCTTGGCGCAATGGCTCTCTCCGGCATTTCCGGTCGGATCCTTCGCCTACAGCCACGGGCTGGAAGGGGCGGTGGACATGGGGTGGGTGAAGGATGGACCCGGTCTGGAAGCCTGGCTCGAAGACGTCTTGCTGCTTGGTGCCGGCCGGGCGGATTCCCTGCTTCTGGCCGCCGCCTTCAAGGCCGGAACGCCCCAGCGTCTCGGGGAAATCGACCGGACGGCACGCGCATTTGCGGCCTCGGCCGAACGGCGGCTGGAGACGGCAGCGCAGGGCAGGGCCCTTGGCAGGGCCCTGGCCGCCTGGGGTGTTGCGGCGGAAGAACTGACCTTTCCCGTCGCGCTCGGTACCGCAGCCGCGCAGGAAGCCCTGCCCCTTGCGTTGACCCAGCAACTCTACCTCCACGCCTTTCTGTCCAACCTCGTCGCAGCCGGCCAGAGACTGCTTGCCGTCGGCCAGCAGCAAGGGCAGGCCGTCCTTCGGCGCCTGACCCTGCTCTGCCCGGCGGTCGCGGACGACACGCGCGACGGCGACCTGTCGAAACTCGCGTCTGCAGCGTTCCTGACCGATGTCGCCTCGATGCGGCACGAAACCCTTAACTCGAGGATATTCCGTACATGAACAGTCCGAACGGCCCTCTTCGCATCGGCATCGGCGGCCCGGTCGGGGCCGGGAAGACCACGCTGACCGCCGCGCTTTGCCAAGCGTTTCGTGACGAACTGTCGATGGCTGTCGTAACGAACGACATCTACACCCAAGAGGATGCTGACGCCCTTCTGCGTCTTCAGGCGCTGCCGTCCGACCGGATCAAGGGCGTGGAAACCGGCGGCTGCCCGCACACCGCGATCCGCGAGGATGCCTCGATCAACCTTGCCGCGATCGCCGAGCTCCGCGAAACGCATCCCGATCTCGACCTGGTCTTGATCGAGTCGGGCGGGGACAACCTGTCGGCCACGTTCTCGCCGGAGCTCGCCGACCTGACGATCTATGTCATCGACGTCGCGGCCGGCGAGGAGATCCCGCGCAAGGGCGGGCCGGCGATCACCCGCTCGGACATCCTGGTCATCAACAAGACGGATCTGGCACCCCATGTGGATGCGGATCTTGATCTCATGAAGCGCGACACCGACCGGGTGCGCGCCGGCAGACCCTACGTGTTCTCCCAGCTCAGGTTCGGCGGCGGCGTGAACGAGATCCTGCGCCACATTGACGACATTGGCGGCCTGGGCCGGAAATGATACACCTGCGACGGAGACGATGCCGGACGCGACCGGCAAGTGCGCGCCTCGAGACATGCGTTCCGGCAAGGGGTCGATGTCTGCGGGATGCCGGTCATGTTGAACCGGCTTGCCGCGACGGATTGCTGCACCTGGTGGCCAGGGAACCTGGAAATGCCGCAGAATTCGGGTCACTCGCGAAGAAAGGGTCATGAAGGCCATGGTTGAACACCAACAGTCCGGCGAAGGCGCCGAGCTGATCCAGGCAGCGGTCGCGGGCGATGTCCAGGCGATCCGGTCGGCCCTTGCGGCCGCGGATGTCAATGCCGCCGACGGCGACGGCTGGACGGCGCTTCACGTTGCCGTTCACGGTCAGCACGGCGACTTGACCAGGCTGCTGCTGGAACATCCGGACATCGACGTCAATTCCAGGAACAAGTGGGGGAGCACGCCGCTGATGCTGGCCGCCGGCAGCGGAAACCTCGACATCGTGGAGTGCCTGCTGCGCCATCCCAAGACAATGGTGGATCTCCAGGCCGAGTACTACGGGCGCACCGCGCTGATCGAGTCTGCCGTCAAGGGTCATGCCCACATTGCGCGGTGCCTTGTCAGCCACGGCGCGAACGTGAACATTTCGGACAAGACCGGAAGAAACAACGCCCTCATCGAGGCAATCAAGAACAAGCATGCCGACATCGCGATCTATCTTCTCAGGACCGGAACGATTGACTTCTCCAACCGCGACCTGCGGCTCCAGGCCCTGATCTGGGCACGCCGGCGCGGGGACGACCTCAACAAGGAGCTCGATCACGCGATCGCGGCCTACTTCGATCGAACCGGCGGACGCCCGGAAGCCGACGGCGGTCGACAGGCCTCCAGGCCGGGACAAGCCTAGCGGGCGCCACCGGCCGCGAAGGGCAGGCAAGCGCAGCAGGCTGGGCCACCGGCGGACTCAGACCGGCAACGGCCCGTCCACCTTGATCTGTTCCATGACGATCTGGCTTTGCACGCGGGCCACCGCGGCGTGGGGCAGCAGGACCTCGTGGACCAACCGGTTGAACGTCGGCAAGTCCGCGCAGTAGACCCTGAGGAGATAGTCCGCCTCGCCCGTCATGGTCCAGGCGCTGGTGATTTCGCGCCGGGTTTCGATTGTTCGAACGAATGTCCTGATCAGGGCGGGTGCGTGGCTCGCCATCTGGACGGCCACGAAGGCCTGCACCGAGAGGCCGAGCCGGGTTGCTGATATCCGGGCGCGATAGCCTTCGATGTAGCCTGCGGCTTCAAGGCGCTGACGTCGCCGTCCGACCTGGCTTGGCGAGAGGTGCAGGATTTCGCCGAGTCTCTCGGAGGTCAGCTGAGCATTGCCCTGGAGCGTGGCCATAAGCCGCAGATCCGTATCGTCCATGCCTGTCATGCGGGAATCTTGCATTATTCATAAAAAATATGCAATATTTATGTGGAAATAAAGGTCAGACCCTGAAAAATGCGCAAGACGCGCATCGTCATCGCGCTATGGTTGCCCAACGCAACAGAAGGAGATGCGCGATTGGGTCCTTTTCCGCATGACGCGCCCAAGTCCAGGATCACGCCCGAGAATCCGGCCGGAACCGACGGGTTCGAGTTCGTTGAATTCGCTCATCCCGAGCCGCAGAAGCTCCGTGACCTGTTCGCCAGAATGGGATATGCGCATGTCGCGACGCACAAGGCCAAGGCCGTCGAGCTTTGGCAGCAGGGCGACATCACCTACGTCATCAATGCCGAGCCGTGCAGCCACGCGAGCGGGTTCATCGGGAAGCACGGGCCTGCCGCGCCCTCGATGGCATGGCGCGTCGTGGACGCGAAACACGCCCTTGCGCATGCCGTGGCGCTCGGGGCCGAGGAGTATGCCGGACCGGGCAAGACCATGGATGTGCCGGCCATCGTCGGCATTGGCGGCAGCCTCATCTACTTCATCGACCGCTACCACGACACCTCGCCCTACAACGAGGAGTTCAACTGGCTTGCGACGAGCAAGCCGGAGGGCGTGGGGTTCTGGTACATCGATCACCTGACCCACAACGTTTTCAAGGGCAACATGGACGTGTGGTTCCGGTTCTACGGCGACATGTTCAACTTCAGGGAAATCCGCTTCTTCGACATCCAGGGCAGGTACACGGGTCTTTACAGCCGCGCCCTCACGTCGCCATGCGGCAGGATACGCATTCCGATCAACGAGGACCGCGGCGAGACGGGCCAGATCGTCACCTACCTGAAGAAGTACAATGGCGAGGGCATCCAGCATATCGCCGTCGGGGCGCGCGACATCTATGACGCAACCGATGCGATCCACGAAAACGGCGTTCGGTTCATGCCGTCGCCTCCGGCCACGTACTACGAACTGTCAAGGGAGCGTGTCGCCGGCCACGAGGAGCCGGTCGAAAGGATGAAGAGGCACGGCATCCTGATCGACGGGGAAGGGGTCGTGAACGGTCGCGAGACAAGGATCCTGCTGCAGATCTTCTCGAAGACCGTGATCGGTCCGATCTTCTTCGAGTTCATCCAGAGGAAGGGCGACGAGGGGTTCGGGGAAGGCAATTTCAGGGCGCTCTTCGAATCGATCGAGGCCGAGGAGCTCGCAAGGGGGGAATACCGCGAAGCGGTTTCCGGACAGCGGCCGGCGGCCATTCCGTGACGTGCCGGTCCGTCCTGTCAGCCCCTTGGGACTCTCAGCGAGACCGTCTGGTTGCCCTTCTGGTAGAACAGTTCGCTTTCGGTGATCCGTGCAACCCTGCCCCCGTCGACGCGATCGCCGACCCGCACGCGCACGTATCGTCCCGAGGGCAGGCGCACGAGCGCGCGGCGATCGCCAGTGGTGCCATAGACGCCCACGAGGTTGACTTCATTGAGCCTGATCGCATCCGGGATCGTCGCGCGCATGGCAACGGTCGAGCGTGACGGCGTGCCCCGGCTCGTCAGGTCCTCCCGCGGCAATTCGGGCTCGGCATCAGCAACAAGAGCGGACTGCGCATTCCTCGCGGCATCCAGGGCCCGCTGCGCCTGCGTAGCGGCCGCGAGACGTCTCTGGGCATCGGCCGCCGCGACGACTGCTTCAAAATTGCCAGGCCGCATTCCGGGCGCCGAAGACCCGGAACCGACCGTCGCGGCAGATGGTTCCGCTGAGCTGGAGGCCAGTTGCTGGGCCGAAGCCGGTCGCGGCGGGGCGCGCAGGGCTGCGAGTTCCGCAAGAGTGCGGCCGCCGAATTTCAGGCGTTCGACGTATTCCGTGAACCCGTCGGGTCGCATGCGTGGCTGGAGGTCCGGAGGGACCGACGCGTGGCTGGCGCCCGTTTCCGGTGCAGGTCCGGCGTCGACGGGGCCTCCCGGAAAGTCGCCTGGTTCCCGCAACGCGTATGCCGGCCGGTCGATTGCGGGCTTCGTTCCAGGTGCAGGACGGTCATGCGGCATGACGCGGTCCGCAGTTGCGGATGCCAACGAATCGCGGTCGACCGGGAGCGGGGTGTCCAGGACAAGAGCTGCGGCGCGTCCGGATTGCGGCGACGGTGCGAGATGAGGCCGCGTCAAGGCCAACGTCCTCGTCAAGGGCGAGGCTGCCATGCCGGCGTCATCGGCGGGTTCCCGAAGTTCGCCCCGACGCCAAAGGTCCGACAACTGTTGCAAGTCGGCGTGGACGACCGGCGGCTGCTGCAGCAAGAGACCATGCGCACTGTCCACGCGCGTCAGCGAGTCCCGCACAGCTTGCGGCGAAAGCGGAAGATGCGGCCGCGTCATGGCCAATGTCGTCGGCAAGGCGGCTACGGCGATGCCGGTGTTCCCGGCGAGCGCCTGGAGTTCGCCCCGGCGCCATTGGCCCGAAAGCTGCCGCGCGTCGGCGTGGACGACCGGCGGTTGTTGCAGCAAGAGACCGTTTGCCATGTCCGCGCGCGTCGGCGCCTCGTGCCCGGCTTGCGGCAGGGGTGGGACATGCGGCTGCGTCCAGGCCAATGACGTCGGCAGGGGAATGGCGGCGATGCCGGTGTCGTCGGACGGTGCCTGAAGCTCGCCGCGGCGCCACAGGTCCGTCAGCCGCCGCGCGCCGGCGTGGACGTCAGGTGGCTGTTTCAGCAAGAGACCATGCGCCGTGTCCGTGCGCTCCGGCCCTTCGTGCCCGACTTGCGGCAAGGGCGGGACGTGCGGCTGCGTCCAGGCCAATGCACGCGTCTCGGGCACCGCGGTGATGCCGACGCCATCGGCGGGTGCCTGAAGCTCGCCGCGGCGCCAAAGGTCCGCGAGGCGCCGCGCGTCGGCGTGGACAGCCGGCGGCTGCCGCCGCAAGAAGTCATTCGCCGTGTCCACGCTTTCCGGCGCCGGCGCGGTCAATTCCGGTTCGGTCAGGGGTGCTCCCGACGCCAGCTCGCTTTCGGGGCGTTCTTCCAGCGGCTGTTCGGAGGTCCCAACCTCAGGCGGCAACGTGGTCGGCAGGAAGGCCGCAATTCCCACGGCGGCGGCGACCGCAACGGCGAACATCGCACCGATTCGCTGGCGCTGCAGGATCCAATGGCCGGCCGTGCCCAGCAAAGGCATCAAACGGCTGCCCATTCCTGCAACGGTGACGCTGCGGGCCTTGGCGGCCGAGACGTTGTCGATCATGGATGAAAGCGGAACTTTCGCCCCACGTCCGCAGAAGTTGGGAGAGCGAGGAAAGTCATCCGGGTCAGTGAGCGAGGAGAGCTTGCCGACCCGGATGCCGTGCGCCGAGGCAAAGTCCAAGGCCTCTTTCAGGGTCTCCAGCGAAATTGCCGCGATCCGCACGGTGCCGTGCACCGTCGCTTCCCAGTCGAGATCCAGTTCGCCGATCCGGTGCGGCACATGCTCGTCCAGAACGCGTTCGAGTTCCTGCCGCGTGGCGCTGTCGGGATCAATCCGGACATCTGCGTACAGTATCTGGCTGCGGGGAAAAAGCAGGTCTGCCGCCGCGTCATGCCCGCTCAGCGCCACCAATGCCTGCAGGCGCTCTTCGAAATCCGCGCCTTCGATCCGCTCCTTGGCGACTTCCGTCCATGCGTGGCCGTCCCGGTACATCAACCGGACAACGGACGTGTCGAGTTCGAAACCCCAGGAATTTCGCATGGATGCATGATACCACGGCGCGGGATTCGCGTCACCTGCGGAATTCGACACCGCGGAACTGGACGAGTGCCAGGCGCAGGCAACAGGCTCGCTTCCGCACGGGGGCCAGCCGGCAACGAGGCGCGTCCGGACCCGTGCCTACCCCGTGAACGCGCGAGGGATCCGCAATCCGCGACACAGGGACCGGGTCTTCGTGGCTGCCTGCAGGGCGCGCTTGCCCTGAATGCTGGACGCCTTGCGGGCCATGACGAGCCATTGAATCCGGCGACCCGCAACGACAGGAGTCCGGCCCCCCGGAGCGCGTGAACGCTTCAATCCCGGGTCAGTTCGCGCTCCAGGAACGCCTCGAACGCATCCAGATCGACCGGCTCGAACTGGCCAAAGCCCTGCATCCAGACGCTGGCATCCTTGAGGGCTTGCGGTTCAAGCTGGCACCAGACGACCCGGCCACGCCTTTCCTGGCTGATCAATCCGGCATGGACAAGCACGCGAAGATGCTTCGAGATCGCGGCCAGCGACATGTCAAACGGCTCCGCCACGTCCGTGACCGCCATGTCGTCCTCGAGGAGCATGGTGAGGATCTGCCGGCGCGTGGGGTCCGCAAGCGCCTGAAATATGGCGTCAAGTGCCGGATTCATTGCTTCATCTGCCGTGCAAGTCGCCGGATCGTCAACCGGAAGGTTGAATGTGCCCGTCTTTCGGACGATTCCAGCCTGATCAGCGGGTTCCGTCGTTAATCGTTTTGAATCAGATGGTTGCCGGTCGCATTGCTGCGACTCCCGGTCGCTTGACTTGCCCCGGTTCCCTGCCTAGACAGCGCGGGAACTCTCACGGGGTGTTTTTGGCATGGCCGCAACCGACGAGGATCGGAAGGCCCGGCTTGAGGCGCTGAACGCGAAGCTCGCGGAAAGGCGCGACAAGGATGCGCCGAAACGCCACCAGGACGAGCACTATTCCCAGGCCCATGTGGCCTGGCGCATGGTTCTCGAGCTGGTCGTGGGGCTGGGGATCGGTTTCGGGATCGGCTTCGGGCTTGACGCTCTTTTCGGCACGGCGCCGTGGCTGATGATCGTCTTCACGCTCTTCGGGTTCGCCGCGGGCATCAAGACCATGATGCACACGGCCAGGGAAATTCAGCCGCCGGACACGTCCGGGGACGACAAGCAGAGGGACTGACGTGGCGACCGAGACACACGGAGAGGAAGGCGGGCTGGCATTCCATCCAATGGACCAGTTCATCGTCAGGCCGCTCTTCGGCGACGGGCCGGTAGGCATCGTCACGATTACCAACGTGACGTTCTGGATGGCGCTCGCCGTCCTTTGCGTCGTGGCGCTCCTTGTCCTGGGCACGCGGGGCCGGGCGCTGGTGCCGACTCGGACCCAGTCGATTGCGGAACTCGCCTACGGCTTTGTCTACAGGATGGTCGAGGATGTCGTGGGCAAGGACGGGCTGCGCTATTTCCCCTACATAATGACCCTGTTCATGTTCATCGTGTTCTCGAACTTTCTGGGTCTCCTGCCGCTGTCATTCACGACGACCAGCCACATCGCCGTCACGGCCGTCATGGCAATCGTGGTCTTCCTGACGGTCACCGTCATCGGGTTCGTCAAGAACGGCGCGGGATTCTTCGGGCTTTTCTGGATCCAGGCGGCGCCGCTCGTGCTGCGCCCGATCCTCGCGATCATCGAAGTCATCAGCTACGTCGTGCGGCCGGTCAGCCATTCGATCCGGCTTGCGGGCAACATGATGGCCGGCCACGCGGTGATCAAGGTCTTCGCAACCTTTGCGGCCATCGCTGCAATCTCTCCGCTGTCGGTTCTCGCGATCACGGCAATCTATGCGCTGGAGACGCTCGTGTCGTTCATCCAGGCCTACGTGTTCGCCATCCTCACATGTGTCTATCTGAGGGACGCGCTGCATCCGCATCACTGAATCAACATCAACGGCGGGTCGACCGCCACAGGAAACACTTCCAACGCAAGGAGAATACAAATGGAAGGTGACGTCGTACAAATGGGAGCCTATATTGGCGCCGGCCTGGC
>VYCX01000042.1 GCA_009843725.1 Boseongicola sp. SB0675_bin_26 | reverse complement strand
ATACATGTCCGAATGACCCGGATCCGGGATGATCTCCCGGACCCTGGCGACCGCAAAGTAGCCCTTGGTGTTCCCGACCTTGGTCGGCTCGTAATAGACGATCCAGTCCCCTTCGCACTGTCGGGCACGGGAAAGGTATTGCCTTGGAAACTGATATTGCTCTGAAGGCACGTCGGCATAAATTGAATCAGTCCGGTGGATGAAAATGCCGAAAGCCATGATGGAAGACATGGCTGCATTCCGGCAACTTGCCAAGGAGATATGGCCAGACATGCCGTTTCTCAGGGGTGCCCTTTCTGTGGGGAGGGTTTCGGTATGGCGGCAACACATTGACATAAATGAGTTTTGCCAATAAGAACTGGAAATCAGGTCTGGCTTGGCAAAAATGAGCGATATCATTCAGTTAGATGGAGACAGCATCCGTGATGCCGTGGATGCTCGGGATCGCTACGAGCTTCTGCGTCGAGTCCAGGCGGAGGCGAAGCACAGCTACGGCGGTTCGATGAAGTTCGAGCGACGTGGAGATGCCGAATACCTCATCCGTCGACCATATTCCAGTTCCACGAGAAGATCCCTTGGTCGCCGCAGCCCCGAGACCGAAGCCAAGCTGGAAGCATTTCTGGCAGGGAAGGCCCGGGTTGAGGAGCAGATCAGGAGTCTGCGGGGACAATTGGAAGACCGGTCCGCGGTTCTTCGTGCCAGGGGACTGGGTCGCGTTCCGCATCTCACCGCACGTGTCATCAGAAAACTGGATGACCTCGGATGGCTTGGCACGTCTCTTATCGTGCTCGGAACCAATGCCCTGTTCGCCTACGAGGCCAAGGCGGCGGTGCGCATCGAATCCGGGCTATTGGCAACGGGGGATGTGGATGTACTCTTTGATGCCCGCCGACGACTCGTCATGTCGGGAGGCGCAACGGAGCGAGGCCTTGTCGGCGCACTTCAATCCGTGGATCGCTCGTTTCACAGATCCAGCGGCCGGACCTGTACGGCTGCCAACAAGGATGGCTACATGGTGGACCTGCTAGAGCCACAGGACCACGGGCGGATCATGCGAGAGGGACGGGCCCGGCTTTCGGACGCCCCAGACGATCTGGTCGCCACGACAACGGACAGCAGTCGCTGGCTGCTGAACGCTCCCAAGTTCGAGGCCCTGGCCTTCGATGAACGAGGTTTGCCCCTCCGAATCGTGACCCTCGACCCGAGGGCCTTTGCGCTCCAGAAGCAGTGGATAGTCGAAAATGATCCGACGCGTGATCCCGCCAAACGGGTACGCGATGAGCAACAGGCGGAATTGGTCGCAAGGATCGCGACCGGACACCTCGGATTGAGATTTGACGATGTCGTTCTGAGCGGCCTGCCGCGAGCATTTCGTGATCTGGCAACGAAGCTGACGGAAAATGGGGACGAAACCCCGGCCGAGTGGTGACCTCGGGCGGGATTGGCCTGTCATGGGGCTTCTGGCGAGTTGGCCGCCACGACACGGGCTGATTGCCTGCCTTTGCTCGCCACGAAAGGTTGCAATGCAATGTCGCCACATCCAAGCATGAATTGTAGTCTGTCCAGGGGAGGCGTCGTCGCACTACAGAGGAGGAAGACATGCCAAGGGATGCACACGAAACCAAAGGGCTCCATGCCTTCTTTGCCGAAAGCCCGCGCGAAGCGCAGCGCCAGTTTTTCGATTCCGGGCCGGAAACGAGCCGGCGAGGCTTCTTTGCCGGTGCCGGGTTGGCGGCATCGGGTGGCTTGCTCGGCATGGCGGTTCCCTTCTACGCCAGCATGCCTTATGGCCTCGTGCCGGCCGCATTCGCTTCCGAAGACGTGCTGGTCGGAAAGGATGGCCTGACGCTGCTGAACGACCGGCCGATCAATGCGGAGACGCCGGCGCACCTGCTCGACGATGCGATCACGCCCACCGTTCGGCACTTCATCCGCAACAACGGCTTGCCGCCAGAGGATGTCGATGCCGAGGGCTGGTCTCTCGCCGTCGACGGCCTGGTGGAGAACCCGATGGAACTGTCCATCGCGGATCTTCAGGCGCAGTTCGAGACCGTGACCATGGCGCTCACGATCGAGTGCGGCGGCAACGGCCGGGCGTTTTTCGACCCGCCGGCAACGGGCAACCAGTGGACCGTGGGCGCCGTTGCCTGCTCGGAGTGGACCGGCGTGAGACTTGCCGACGTGCTGAGGAGAGCTGGTGTCAAGCCGGGCGCTGTCTATACGGCGCATTACGGAGCGGACACCCATCTCTCCGGCAAGGAAGGCAAGTTGCCAATCTCGCGTGGCGTGACGATCGAGAAGGCAATGACCGACAATGTGCTTGTCGCCTTCGCGATGAACGGCGGGCCATTGCACAGGCAGAATGGCGCGCCGCTTCGGCTGGTGGTGCCGGGCTGGCCGGGCTCCTGCTCGCAGAAATGGCTGAATCGGATCCAGCTCCGTGACATCGTGCATGACGGGCCGAAAATGACCGGCACCTCCTACCGGGTGCCGCGCTACCCGGTCGCCCCGGGCGACAAGGTGCCAAAGGAGGATTTCGAGATCATCGAGCGCATGCCCGTGAAGGCCCTGGTGACGGCGCCGAAAAGTGACAGCACCACGACCCGGGAGGTCGAAGTGCGCGGCCATGCCTGGTCGGGCGAGCGCACCGTTTCGGCCGTCGATCTCTCCATCGATTTCGGCAAGACGTGGATGGAGGCCGAGCTGGATGCTCCGGTGAATTCCGGCGCATGGCAGAACTGGCGGCGCGTCGTGCCTTTCCCTGAGGCCGGCTACTACGAGGTCTGGGCGCGGGCGACCGACAGTGCCGGCGAGATGCAGCCCTTCGCCATCGACTGGAACCCGAAGGGATATCTCAACAACACCATGCACCGGGTGGCGCTGCGCGTCGCCTGACTGGAAGCAGAGGTGTCCGGTCCGATGCACATTGCGGCAGCGCTGCTGTTCTGCGCCTGCGCTGCAGCGGCGTCAGCCGGTGCAGCCGAACTGGGGGCCCGCCTCGCCAAAGCCGATTCCGCCCGCGGCGAGAAGGTCTTCCGCAAGTGCGTTGCCTGCCATACGGTCGAGAAGGGAGGACGAAAGAAGATCGGGCCCAATCTCTGGAACATTGTCGGCGCGCCTGTTGGAGCCCGGGAGGGCTTCCGCTATTCGAGTGCGATGTTGGCGTTCGGCGGCAGTTGGACACCTGAGCGCCTCGATGCCTATCTGGCCAAGCCGCGCGGATTCGTGAAAGGCGGCTCCATGAGCTTCGTCGGGCTGAAGCGCGAGCAGGACCGCGCAGATGTCATTGTCTTCCTGAGCGGAATGGGCGACAGTCCGGCCGATTTCGGCAAGACGCTTGAGGCATCGGCGGGCTTGCCGCCGCCCGAGCCAGAGGACTACGGCGTCATGGTGGCCGCCCCCGGCGCGTCCGAGACTTTCGACGCCTGCACGTCCTGTCATTCGGAGCGGATCGTGGCGCAGCAAGGGCTGACGCGCGAGCAATGGGACGAACTCCTGGACTGGATGGTTGAAGAGCAGGAAATGGAGCCGATCAAGGGCGATGCCCGGACGGCCATTCTTGACTATCTGGGTGCGCATTACGGTCCCGATCGGCCCAACTTTCCGCAAGATTGACGGGGTCAGCGGCACCCTTGGGACCAGCAGGCGGTCCGCAATCTGATTTGGTCCAGTTCGATCCGGAGCGTCAGTCTGGAAGGGCGCTCGATCGGGACAGCGCGGTTCGGCACGCATGGAGTCGGAGATGTCGTCAGAATGCGTGCCCAGGTCGGCGACATCTGTCGACGGATTGTCCTGGGAAGGCAGAGTTCATCCCGCTGCAGGTCGCAGATCCGGCATGGCCGCGCTCTTGCCGATCCTGGCGACATCGCCTGCTGACACAACGTCCAGTGGTGCCACAGCCAGCAGGACAAGCCCTTGTTGCCGCATTTCGGGCGCTGACGGTTGCGACCAAATCGCGACGACGGCATCCAGCAGACGGTACCTGCCCGGCGCATCCGGTTGGCCAACACGCCGATGCGCACAAAAAGGATTGGACGACCCACTCCACTGCCTTTCCCGGCAAGGCGAGGGAATTGTCGGGTTGATGGCATCAATGAATCAGTGGATGTTCAGAAAATGGCACAGGTTTTGGTAGGCCTGCCAATCGATGTTCGCGCCTGACTTCAAGTCGGAACCTTATTGGTGGGACCGAACCCCACGCCCGGAGCTTGCGGTCAACGACCTTCCGCCTTCGGTGGAAGTTGCAGTCGTGGGCTCGGGTTATACCGGGTTGAACGCGGCAGTCGTGACCGCGCGAGGCGGGCGTTCAACACTCGTCCTTGACTCGGAGGATGCCGGCTTTGGGTGCAGCACGCGCAACGGCGGGCAGATCAGCACCAGCGTCAAGCCTTCACTGGGCGAACTTGCAAAAAGATATGGGTCGCAAACGGCATTCGAAATCCTGAAGGAAGGGCAGACCGCCCTGTCCTGGATCGGCGACTTCATCCGGAACGAAGACATGGACTGCGACTTCATGGTCCCAGGCCGGTTTCACGCGGCTCACAGCTCACGCGCGTTTGCCAGGCTGGTCCGGCAGGTCACAAGCCAGCCGCGCGGGCTCGAGGTTCCGTACCGAGTTGTTGAACGCGGCGATCAGCGGGCGGAGATCGGAACCGACAGTTACTGTGGCGGCATCGTGTTCGAGAAGCACGCAAGCCTGGATCCGGCGCGGTATCATCAAGCGCTTCTGGACCTTGCGGTCATCGCGGGTGCACAGGTGGCCGCGCATTCCAGGGTCACTTCGATTGAAGGGTCCGGGCAAGGATTCGTCTTGCGGACCAGTCGCGGTGAAGTGCGCGCGCGGGATGTCGTGATAGCTACAAATGGCTACACGACGGGCTTGACGCCTTGGTTGCGGCGGCGTGTCATTCCAATCGGCAGCTACGTGATTGCGACGGAACCGATTGAACAGGGCCTGATGGACCGGCTCATGCCAACGAACCGGATCGTCAGCGACAGCCGCAAGGTCGTCTACTACTACCGCCCGTCACCGGATCGCCAGAGGATTGTCTTTGGGGGACGCGTTTCGAGCACCGAGACGAACACGAGGCAGAGTGCGATCCGGCTCAAGCGCGACCTTGACAGGCTTTTCCCGGAATTGCGTGACGCCAGGATCAGCCACAGTTGGATGGGGTACGTCGCCTATACCTTCGACACGTTGGCCAATGCGGGCAAACACGATGGCATGCATTATGCCATGGGATACTGCGGGTCCGGAGTTTCGGTGGCCAGCTACCTGGGCATGCGGACCGGGCAACAGGTCTTGGGCCTGAAGGACGGGCGGACCGCGTTTGATGGCATTCCCATGGCGACAAGGCCGTTCTATTTTGGCAGGCCTTGGTTCCTGCCGGCTTCGGTCGCATGGTTCCGGCTCATGGACGGCCTGAACCTCTAGCCCGAAAGACGCTGGTCATGCGAAGAGCAATTCTGCGTGTCCGACGTGGCGACGTGACGGCGAAAGTGCCTGGGCGATCGCTCGCCAACCAGAGGGCCAACGCGCTCCCGTCGTCGGCTGAACGACAATCGGGCACTGCGGATCATACTGGTGGACTTTCGCTGCCGGCATCATCTATGGTCTGCGCGCTAATGGCGAAAACGCCACCAATAGGGAGGAATTGACTATGGAAATTCGGACTAAGCTTGCCATTGTAACTGCCGCGACCTTCGCGTTGGGCGCGCCCGCGACCGCAGAACCCATCACGGTCGTGTCATGGGGCGGCAGCTACGGCCAGGCGCAGGACAATGCGTTGTTTAACGACGCATCCAGGAATTCCGGAATTGAGATCATTCGCGAATCCGGCGCCAGCATGTCGAAGGCCTGCTTGCAGGTGGAGTCAGGTGCGGTGACGTGGGATCTAGTGGTCACCGGGTCCGGAGGCGCGGCTGCCGCCGCAGCCAAGGGTTGCCTGGAGAAGATCGACTACAGCGTCGTGGACGTGTCAGACTTTTACCCCAATACCTACACGGACTATTGCGTCGGCTCCGACGTGTTTGCAACCGTCATGGCCTGGAACACCGACAAGTACGGTGCGCCGGGCAGCGAGGGCGCCCCGAACAGCTGGGCCGACTTTTTCGATGTCGAGAAATTCCCCGGCACCCGTGCGTATCGTGCCAACAATGTTGACGGCGCATTGGAGCCGGCCTTGATGGCGGACGGCGTGGCGCCGGAAGACGTCTACAACGTGCTTGCAACCCGCGAAGGCAAGGAACGCGCAATCAACAAGATCCGCGAGCTGAAGCCGCATATCGCCGTCTTCTGGGAATCCGGGGCGATGCAGGCTCAGCTGATGAAAGACGGCGAAGTCGACATGACCACCGGCTGGAACGGTCGCTTCGACAACGCGAAGAAGGATGGCGCCACTGTCGGCTATACCTTCAACCAGGCGCTCTTGGACTATGACTGTTTTGCAATGCCGAAGGGTGCACCGAACAAGGACACCGCAATGGCATTCCTGGCGGAGGTTTCGAAGGCCGAGTATCAGGCAAACCTTCCGTTTCACATCACCTATGGACCGACCAACAAGAAGGCCTATGAAGTGACAACGGCGCCTGCGGAACTGATCCGGGCTCTGCCGTCCCACCCGGACAACGTGCCTTTCATGGTGCCGGTGAGCCTTGACTGGTATGCGGAACACCGAGCCGAGGCGCTGGAAATGTATATCGAGATGCTCAGCGAGTAGTCTCTGCAAGCAGCGATCGCCGGGCGCGTGCAGTGTCCGGCGATCATGCACGAATGGATTCCCGCCTGAAATTGAGTTTCGCTGTGACTGACGCTCCGCAGGGCACGACCGCGTTACCGATCGAGATCAGAGATCTGACCAAGCGATACGGCTCTGTCTATGCGCTGAATTCGGTTGACCTGGATGTCCACAGCGGCGAGTTTCTCACGCTTCTAGGGCCTTCGGGTTCCGGCAAGACCACGCTGTTGATGGCGATTGCCGGCTTCAACCGCCCGGACTCCGGCAGCATTCGGTTCGGCGAGGACGAGGTCATCCTGACGCCACCCCACAAGCGTGAAGTGGGCATGGTGTTTCAAAGCTATGCCTTGTTTCCGCACATGAACGTCGCGGAGAACATAGGCTTTCCCCTGAAGTTGCGCGGCATCAGCGGTGCGGAGCGCGCGACACGCGTCGAAGAGGCGCTGGAAACGATCCAGCTCTCCGGGTTTGGTGCGCGCAACATCGACCAGCTGTCCGGCGGGCAAAGGCAGCGCGTCGCATTGGCACGCGCATTCGTGTTCGGACCACGGATCCTGTTGATGGACGAACCGTTGTCGGCGCTGGACAAGAAGCTTCGCGAGCGGATGCAGATCGAGCTCAAGCACCTGCATCGCAAGCTTGGCGTGACAACGGTTTACGTCACCCACGACCAGCGCGAGGCGCTGACGATGTCCGACCGGATTGCGGTCATCAACGACGGTGAACTGGTTCAGCTGGACACGCCCGAGGTGATCTACAACAGCCCTGCAAACGCGTTTGTCGCCGACTTCATCGGAGAATCGACGATGCTTCCATTGACGAGAGACGACGCTGGCGCGCTGTCTTTCAGGGGCCAGAAGGTCGGCGACGCAGGCACGGACCAGAGCAAGGACTGGACGCTTGTCGTGCGACCGGAGCGCCTGTTCTTCGCAGGTGCCGGAGCCGAAACGGACGACCAGACCATCGTGTTGAAGGGCGTCATGCGAGAAGCCGTCTTTCAGGGTGAGTCTGAAATGGCGCTCGTCGCGATTGACGACGACACGGAAGTGGCCGTCAGGTTCGGCACCGGCGGCAGGGCAAGTCCTGCTGGCGGCAACACCGGCGATCAGGTCTCCATCGGCCTGGACCGCACCGACGTGATCATCATCCCTGGCGGCCAGGCTGCGTGATGGCGCGCGCTGATGCAGACGGTTCGCGATCTGGCAGGCACCTTCACGAGGCGGCGCTGAAGCGTCAGCACGCGCGTGAGCAATGGTCGATACTGAGCCTTGTCGTGCCGGCCACGATCGTGATCGTCCTGATTATCCTGATACCGCTGTCGTGGCTGTTCTACCTGTCCTTCCTGGGGGACAACGGCGGATTCTCGCTCGAAAACTACCACAAGATGACGCAGTACAAGTCGTACTACCGGATCTTTGTCACGACGTTTCAGGTCAGCATACTGACCACGCTGGCCTGCATCGCGCTTGGCTATCCGTTGGCGTTCTTCCTGGCCCAGTTGCCGCCAAGATGGGCGGGCGTCTTCATGCTGGCGGTCCTGCTTCCGTTCTGGACGTCGCTCCTGGTGCGCACCTACGCCTGGCTGGTGCTTTTGCAGAAGCGGGGCATTCTGAACGAATTCGCCATGCAGGTCGGGCTGTGGGAAACGCCGATCAAGCTCGTGCACAACATGACGGGCACGCTGATCGGCATGGCGCACATCATGCTGCCGTTCCTGATCCTGCCGCTCTACAACGCGATGCGGAAGATCGACAAGGACATGATGCATGCCGCCGCCAACCTTGGCGCCAATCCGATCAATGCATTCTGGCGCGTCTATTTCCCGCTTTCGCTGCCGGGCATGGTCGCAGGCTCGCTGATCGTCTTTGTCCTGTGCCTTGGTTTCTACGTAACGCCAGCCGTCCTGGGCGGTGGCCGGGTCATCATGGTCTCGAACCAGATCACTGCCATCCTGGAGAACCAGTTCGACTGGGGAGCGGCCAGCGCGCTAGGCGTCGTGCTGCTGGTTGCCACGACCTTCACCCTTTACGTTGCTGCGCGCCTGTTCAGGTTCGACGCGGCCCTCTTTGGGAGAGATTGAATGACCTGGTGGAGCCGCCCTGCGGCAGACACCCAGATCACGCATGGCAGTCGCCTGTGGCTTTACGTCCTTTCGGCGATCATCATGTTGCTGCTGGTCGCTCCGACCCTGATCGTCGTTCCGATGTCGTTTTCGGATTCGCAGTACCTTGAGTTCCCTCCCAGCATTTGGTCCCTGCGCTGGTACGAGGAGTACCTTGGTTCGGCCAAATGGATGCGTGCGACGGCAACGTCGTTCCAGGTCGGGTTCCTGACGATGCTCGTTGCGACGCCGCTCGGGATCATGGCCGCATACGCGCTCTTCGTCTCGCGCCACCGTGCGACAAGAGCGATCTTCCTGTTGCTGATCACCCCGATGATCGTGCCGGTCATCCTGATCGCGATCGGGACATTCTACGCCTACGGCCGGGTCGGCATGAACAACACGATTGCGGGGCTGGTGCTTGCGCATTCCGCCCTTGCGCTCCCGATCGCGATCATCGTCATCACCGCAGGGCTAAGGTCCTACGACCTTAGTCAAGAACAAGTGGCGCGCAGCCTGGGCGCCACCCGAACGAAGGCGTTCTTTCTCATTACGCTGCCCCAGATCCGGTTTTCGGTCATCACGGCGGCGCTGCTGTCGTTCCTGACGTCGTTCGATGAGGTGATCATAGCGATCTTTGTCTCTGGCGGCGCCAATGCGACCCTGACGAAGCACATGTTCGCGGCGCTGCGCGACTATATCGATCCGACGATCGCAGCGATCTCAACGATCATGGTCATACTGTCGTCTGCGCTGTTGCTCTTGACCCAGTTCCTTGGTTCGAAAGGCAGAGGGAACTGATGTGGTGCCGGAGCATGACAGCGCCTGGCGCTGCAGGCAGCGGCGGGCATGTTCGATGACCCCGCACAAGGGCGCGTGCCTGTCTTTCCAGCCCCGAATCCGGAAGGGCGCGTTCTTCGATGCCTCCTGGAGGTACGGGTGCCGCGCGTTTTCGGTTTATAACCGCACCTATATCTCAAGCACCTTCTCCACGCCGTTGGAGGAGTATTGGAAGGTGACGGAAGACGTCGCGATCTGGCCCGTGATGGGCGAACGCCAAGTCGAGATTTCCGGCCCGGACGCGGCGGACTTCGTGCAGTTCCTGACCCCGCGGGACATGAGCAGATGCATGGTCGGCCAATGCAAGTACGCGTTGATCACCTCGGCCGAAGGCGGAATCCTCTGCGATCCAATTGTCCTTCGCCTGGCGGATGACCGGTTCTGGCTCTCCACGTCGGACTGCGATCTGGAGCTTTGGGCAAAGGGTGTCGCCGTTCATTCACCGATGCGGGTCGCAATCAGGGATGCAGGAGTGTCCGTGATCCAGGTTCAGGGACCGAAGTCACCTCGCTTGATGGCCAATCTCTTTGGCGACCGTATCCTCGACCTGAAGTACTACTGGCTTGCATCCATGGAATTTCATGGCCACGCGCTCACGGTTTCGCGCACTGGATGGAGCGGCGAGTTCGGCTACGAGATCTACCTTGGGAATCATGACCAGGGCGACGCCTTGTTCGATGCGCTGATGCAGGCCGGCAGCGAATGCAACGTCGCCCCCGGTGCGGTCAGTCAGGCGCGACGCATTGAATCCGGCATCATGTCCTGGGGCGTGGACATGACTCCAAGCGAAAACCCGTACGAAGTCGGGCTGGACCGCCTGGTGGACCTGGACGGCACTCCGGAGTTCATCGGCAGGGCCGCCTTGTTGCGGCTGGAGGGGCAGCCGCTGGAAAAGAGGCTTGTCGGCATGAGCATCGAGGGCGCGGCGCTGGACCCGAACGAGGATCCCTGGCCATTGACACGAAACGGCGAGACTTCGGGCCGGCTGACGAGCCTGGCCTACTCGCCCCGGCTGGAGACAAACATCGCGCTCGGACTGGTGGCGGCTGAACACGCGGCGCTCGGAACGGAACTCGTCGCAGGCACTTGGGAGGGATCGCGCAAGGCTCGGGTCTGCGAACTTCCATTCTTGCCCAAACGCCAGCAGGGAGATGCGCGCGCTTCTTGACTCGACCGGGGCTTGAGCTTGCCAGACCGGGAACTCCGAATTCAACACGAAAGGACTACAAATTGGCCAGGATCACCGCGATCAATCACATCGCCTTTGCCGTCAAGGACCTTCCCGCGGCACTTGACAATGCCATCAACGTGCTTGGTGGCGAGATGATGATGGAGTTCGAGTCCGTCGAGGACAGGTACCAAGGCGCCTGCGTGCGGTTCGGCGTCAGCATCATGAGCTTCATTTCCAGCGACGACCCGGACAGCTTCATCTCGAAATACGTGGAAAGGCATGGCAACGGGATCCAGCACATCGGACTGGAGATCGACGACATCGAGGAATACGTGGCCGCGCTCGAGGCAAAGGGCGTGAAGCTCGACAAGACCGAGATGGCAGACGCCGACTATCAGGAGGCGCTCGTGGGGCCCAAGACCGGCAACGGCGTGGTGTTGCAACTGACCGGCTGGAAGGCGGGGCCGTTCGATGCAACGTACGAGGGTTGCGAGCGGCTGTGCCGAAAGTACTCGCAGAACCCCAAGCTGAAACTGGTGGCCGGGAACCAGTTGCCGAGAGATTAGGCACGGAATGGCGACGATGCAGAACCGGCATTTCGGCGTCTGGCCCAAAGGCCTTCCGTACAGCTTGCAGCCGCCGGAGCATTCGGTTCTGCATAACCTGAAGCAGGCTGCGCGCGCGGCTGCAGATCGGACGGCCATTTGGTACTACGGCCACCGCATCTCCTTTTGCGAACTCGCGACAAAGGTCCATTACCTCGCAGGCTTTCTGAATCACCAGCTTGGCATCCGCGCGGGCGACCGCGTCGCGGTCTATATGCAGAACGCGCCCCAGTTTGTCGTGGCTTACTACGCCATTCTTGCCGCGAATGCAGTGATCGTTCCGGTTAACCCGATGTGTCGCCGTGCAGAGCTTCGGTACATCGTCCAGGATTCCGGGGCCCGGGCGATCATCTATGGTGACGAATTGGCCGAAGAAGTGCTGGCAGTTCAAGACGACTGTGGGCAACCCGGGCTGGTCCATGCGCGATACCGGGACTACGCTGCCGACGGCTGGGACTTTCCCGATGAATTCGCGGAATTCACGACCGGCACCGTTGGCACCGCTTGGGCTGACGCATTGGCCATGAAGTGCGAGGCGCCCACCCATGATCGGCACCCCGAAGATTGGTGCATCATCCCGTACAGCTCCGGGACCACCGGCCAGCCAAAGGGTTGCCTGCACACCCATGCCAGTGTGAACGCCGTGATTTTCGGCTATTCCAAGTGGGTCGGGGTCGCGCCTGGGTCACGCGTTCTTGCTACGTTGCCGCTATGCCACGTGACGGGCATGCAGCATTCGATGAACCTGCCGATCCAGACGATGTCGACGACCTATCTGATGACCCGCTGGAATGCCGCGCTAGCCGCGGAACTGATCCAGCGGGAGCGGATCGAGCACTGGCGTTCGATCACCACGATGATGATCGACTTTCTGTCGCTGCCGGGGATCAAGGACGTTGATGTTTCGTCACTCAAGGCAATCGGTGGCGGCGGAGCGCAGATGCCGGCGGGCATTGCGCGGAAGATGTCGGAGTTGATCGGCCTCGACTATGTCGAGGCCTACGGACTGTCGGAGACCATCGCGCCCACCCATATCAATCCGGTACATGCGCCCAAGCAGCAGTGCCTGGGCATCCCGATCTTTGACGTGGACAGCCGCATCGTGGACCCGGAGACACTGGCGGAGCTTGGCCCCAACGAACCTGGCGAGATCGTCACCCACGGGCCGCAGGTCTTTCAGGGATACTGGCAGCGCCCGGAAGAAACCGAGGCTGCGATTCTGGCACTCGACGGCAAGCGGTTCCTGCGCACGGGCGACGTCGGCTACATGGATGACGAGGGGTATTTCTATTTCGTCGACAGGCTGAAGCGGATGGTCAATGTCTCTGGCTTGAAGGTCTGGCCCGCAGAGATTGAGGCGATCCTGCACGGCCATCCAGGCGTCAAGGAGGCCTGCATCGTCGGAGACCCGGACCCGCGGACCGGCGAGGCTGTGCGTGCCGTGATCGTGCCGCGCAAGGGCCCGCTGGATGCACGCTGCCTGGTGGACTGGTGCCGCCAGAACATGGCGGCCTACAAAGTTCCGAGCCGAATTGAGTTCCGCGACCACCTTCCTCGCTCAGGCGCTGGCAAGGTTCTGTGGAAAGACCTCTAGTCCGCAAGTCTCGCCGGTCTGGATGGCCTGGGACGGCTCTCCGCGTCCCGGCGCCGGAGTCCGTGTTCAGGCTTTCATGAGCGCCACTCCGCAGGCAATGATGCAGGCCGAGATCCAGCGCCATCGGTTGACCCGCTCGCGCAGAACAAGGGCGGCGATGACTGCAGCGAAGAGAATGCTCGACTCGCGCAAGGCGGCCACCAGCGCGATTGGCGCCTGGGTGAAGGCCCAGACAGCGATCCAGTAGGAGCCAAGCGACATGGCTCCGGCGGCAACCCCGGTCTTCCACACGGGCAGCAAAGCTGAAAAGGCTGCGCGCCCTCGGGTCAGGGTGGCAAATGCCGTCACGCCGATGGCATCGCCGATCACCATCCACAGGATGAACCCGGAGGACGTGCCCGCGATTCGCGCGCCCACCCCGTCGACGAGCGTGTAGCTTGCGGTGAAGCACGCGGTGCCCAACGCCCAGAACATCGCCGAACCGCGCATCCAGCCCGAAGGCGATCCCTTTGCAGTCATCATCAGGATGCCCAGAGAAATGGCGAGGATCGCAGCCACCGAGCTTGGCGTGAATGTGGCGCCAAGGATCAGTACTGACCAGACGGTAACGATTAGCGGGGCGGATCCGCGCGCCAACGGGTAGGCCTGACTGAGGTCGGCATGGGCGTAGGCCTGCATCAGGAAGACCTTGTAGCCCGTGTGCAACACCGCTGAGGCGAGAATCCAGATCCAGGCCTCCGCGGTGGGCTGCGCCACGAAGGGCAGCAGGGGAACTGCAATCCCGGCCTGGACCAAGGTCAGCAACAGCAGGGTCGAAACCCGGTCGACGCCCAACTTGACCAGCGAGTTCCAACCGGCATGCAAGAAGGCGGCCAAGAGGACTGCCACGAAAACGTGGTTTTCCACCGCGAATCAGCCTTTTGAATTCTGCGTCGCTGCGTGCCTTGCGCAGCGATGAACCATGTGCTGTTGCGGCTGCGGTGCGTGCGAGGTCTGCATAGGGACGGCGCTCGAGTTGCGTCTTGTCTTTCTTATGGCGAGTCCACCACCTGCAAAAGGTGAAATCATGTTGCGCATTGATCGACAGCTTGTCTCCCGCTGGCGCATTCCGGAACACGCGATTGCCCGTTTTCATGAAATGCGATCATTGGGGATGGCCTGGCCGGGCATGTGGTATCGACTCCGATGCTCGCGAGATTGCCGCCCTTCAAGCCCAGGACGACCGGGGACACCGGATTGGACATCTTGTGCGGAGACCCGTGCCTGCGGCTACATGGCGCGTCGTATGGGCACACGCGCCGATGGGTCGGCACTGGCCGTCGCCAAGATCTGCGTCAGTGGCCTGAAATCGCATCGAAAGACATCGCCCGGTTCGAACTGGCGCCTAAGGAGCGGCCGCCAACGCCTCAACTTCGACCTTGAATTCGGGGCGGGTGAAGCCTGAGACGATGAGCAAGGTGGAGGCCGGAGCCCGGGCAACCTCCTCGATGAACTCGTCCCGGGCGCGCATGTAGCCCGCCATGTAGGCGCGGCTAGTGACATAGGCCGAAACATGCGCCACGTCGTGCGAAGTCATCCCGCTTTCCCGCAGTATTCGAGCGATGTTCTCAAAGCAGACGACGGCTTGGGAGTAGGCGTCTTCCGGCACGCTGTCGTCGACGCGGACCCCCAACTGACCTGAGGTCTGAACCAGGCGCCAGCCTGCCGGAATCTCAACCCCGTGCGCATATCGCGCAAACGGCGGTCTCAACGTCTCTGGCGTCAGCGCTTTCATGACACTCACCGATTTCCACCTCGTTTCATCCTTGTCAGCATGGAATTTATTTGCAAGCATGGGTTCACATCTCTGGCACGGATTGACTTCAAGGGCCACGCAACACGGTTCTCGCCACGGAGGGCGCGAAAATGGGGCGGCGCGTGCTATTGGTCCGTCACGGCCATGAACCTGCGGATGACCGGGTGGTCACCTGGCTGACGCAGGCTGGATTTGAAATCGACAGCCGCAAGCCGTTTGCTGGCGAACTTCTGGGAGAGCCCGGCGACGATCTGGGCGGCACTGTGGTCTTTGGCGGCATCTACAATGTCTACGAGACCGACAAGCACCTGTTCCTGAACGAGGAATACCGCTGGATCGATCGCTGCATCAAGGCGGACGTTCCGGTCCTGGGAATATGTCAGGGCGCGCAGATGATCGCTCACCACCTTGGCGCCTGGGCCGGTGCGCGCGAGGACGAGACCTTCGAGTTTGGCTATTTCCGGATCGATCCGACGGTTGAGGCCGCAGGTTTCATGGACGCGCCGCTATGGGTGACGCAGGCGCACTTTCACACCTTCGACCTGCCGGACGGCGCCGTTCGCCTGGCAGGAAACGACAACTACGAAAACCAGGCGTTCCGGCACGGCGACAAGATCTTCGGCCTGCAGTTTCATCCCGAGGTGACCATCGAGGGATTTCGCCGCTGGCAGAAGCAAAACTGGGCGAATTACGACCGTCCGGGCGTTCAGCAGAGGGAAGAGCAGACCCGGCTGATGCATGAGCACGACGCGGCGCAGGCGGAGTGGTTCTACGGCTTTCTTGGCAGCCTGTTCGGGAGGCCGTCATGACACTACAGGGCTATTGGGCCGAGCAGAGGGCGCCCGTGTTCCGGGACCTGCCCGCCAACCTCGTTGCGGTTCTTCCGGTCGGGGCCATCGAGCAGCACGGGCCGCATCTGCCGATGTCGGTTGATCGGGACCTTGTGGACGCCACGGTGGCGCGCTGCCTTGCCCACCTTGTCTCTGACCAGAACGTGCTTTTCCTGCCGACGCTGGGCATCACGAAGAGTGGCGAACATGACCGCCATCCCGGCACGCTCAGCCTTTCCGCTGACACGCTTCTTGCAACGCTTCGCGACATCGGCGCCTCCGTTGCGCGCGCCGGCGTCGAGCGGCTGGTCTTCCTGAACGGGCATGGCGGCAACACGGCGGTTCTGGACGTTGCGGCGCGTGACCTGCGCATCTCGCATGACATGATCGTCGTCGCCGGCTCCTGGCTCGGCTTTGCGGAATTTGAGGGCGTGTTCGACGCCGAGGCGTTGGAGGACGACATTCATGCCGGGGACAGCGAGACTTCCGCGATGTTGGCGGCGAGGCCGGAATTGGTGGATGCGGGCCAGGCGCGGAACTTCGTGTCCGCGACTCGCGCGTGGAAAGAGTCGAACCGCTTCATCGGCCTGACCGGGCGCCCGGCGCGTCCGGCATGGATCATCGACGACCTCAACGTCGACGGCGCCTGCGGCGACGCCTCGGACGCTACGGCGGAAAAGGGCAGGCACCTGCTGGAAACGGCGGCGCGCAACTTTGCGCTGTTTCTGGCAGAGTTCGCTCGCTTCGATTCGCGAAGGCACACATGACTGCCCGGCACGCCACGGACCTCGTGCTGCCGAACGTAAGGGTTCCGGTCTCGCTGGTCGCGCGCATGGACAAGTTCGGCGGCGCGAGAGATCAGGACTGCGTGCACGGCGACCTGCTCATCCGCAGCGGGCGTGCGGAACGCCTGGTTCCGGCAAGTCCGACGGACGAATTGCCGCGGCTGGTCTTGCCAAGATTGACCGAGTGTCATGTCCACCTCGACAAGTGCTACACCATTTCCCGCATGACCGGCGTCAGGGGCGGCTTGCAGGCCGCCATTGCTGCGCAAGCCGCGGATCGTGTTCACTGGACCCAAGGCGACATTCGGTCCCGTGCCATGCGAGGGCTTGAAGAGCTCGTTTCCAGTGGCTGCGGAAGCGTCCGCAGCCACGTGGACTGGGGTCGGGACGACAATCCCAATGTGCCGTCACTTGCCTGGTCGGTTCTTCGCGAACTGGCCCAGGAATGCAGCGACCGCGTGACCTTGCAGTTGGCGCCCTTGACCGACGTCGAACAGATCGCGGATCCTGACGTCGCGGATGCGATTGCCAGGGAGATTGCCTCCGGTGGCGGCGTATTCGGAGTCTTCGTTCTTGATCAGGCAGACCGTCGGAGAGGAATCCGGCAGGCCTTCGAGGCGGCCGAAAGGCATGGCCTTGCGCTGGACTTTCACGTTGACGAAGGGCTCGACGACAGCCTTGACGGATTGGAGATCATTGCCGATCTGGCAATCGAAACCGGGTTTGAGGGACCGGTCCTGTGCGGACATGCCTGCAACCTGATGAACCTCGATCCGGAATCCCTGGAGAATCTCTTCGAGAAGCTCGTGCTTTCCGGCATTTCCGTAGCGGCTCTTCCGGCCGCCAATCTCTTTCTTCAGGGACGCGCGGCCGGAACGCCTGACAGGCGTGGAGTGACAAGGATCCAGGAGCTTCGTGATGCGGATGTCCCGGTTGTCGTCGGCACCGACAACGTGCAGGACGCCTTTTGCCCGCTGGGTCGGCATGACCCGCGCCAGTCGCTTGCACTGGCAGTCCTCGCCGCGCACCTGGATCCGCCCTTCGGCACCTATTTCCCGATGATAACCACCGGCGCCCGGCAAGCCCTTGGCCTCCCGTCCAACCATGTCGACGGGGCCTCGGTCGGGGACCTGATCCTGTTCGACGCCGCAACCACGTCAGACATGCTTGCGGGGGTCTCGCCGCCCAAGGGGATTTCTGCCGCATTCCAGGGAGAGCTCGCATGAATTCCATTTCCGGCAAGGTATTCATCGATTGGAGCGCCTTCGCCGCCCGGCTGGCGCCGGTCGAGGTGATTGACGAACCGGCGTTGGTGAAGAAGCGGTCGCGCGACTTCTTCTGGTACAGTCCGATC
>VYCX01000109.1:17619-17997 GCA_009843725.1 Boseongicola sp. SB0675_bin_26 | reverse complement strand
TGCCCAAGAACCCTTCGGCAGTAGCGGAAGTTGCCACGAGCGAGAATCGGGGATCACGTTCGAAAATCTCGGACATGGCTGACAAGATCAGGGGATTTCGGTCCGCCAGCATGATGTCGATCGGACGCTCGACTTCGCTAACCATGTGTTTTCCAAGCGCTATTCACAAAAAGCTGCCCATTTGGACAGGGCCATTTTCAGCATCCAGCCGAATACTTACCTTTATGGGTTGGTAATCCCCCACCCATTTAGCTACCAAAAACAGGAGTAACCGACGTTGTGAAATTTCGCAAGCTCGGGCCTCTTGGGCAGTAATTTCGAATAGAAAGGAAGCCCACGATGACTGTCCACGCCTTTCCGCAGCTGGAAATCCCCGAA
>VYCX01000109.1:442-17609 GCA_009843725.1 Boseongicola sp. SB0675_bin_26 | reverse complement strand
ACTGGCGGCCGGCCCGGGTCCAGGCAACACCGATGCCCGTGTGCTGGCGCGGTTCGCCGCCGCCGGTGTTGCCGACCACATGCAGCCGGACGTTCTGCGCGGCATGGTGGAGTGCAAGCACATGTTGCGCGAAGTCTGGGGGACGAACAACGTTCACACCTTCGGAGCCGCCGGGACCGGCTGGACCGCGCTGGACATGATGTTTTCCGCCGTCCGCCCCGGCGACAAGGTCGTCGCCTTTGCCAATGGCACCTTTTCGGGGATCGACGCGCTGACACTGCGGCTAAAGGCGGCGACAGAAAGTGAACTGGCCGCGAGCCCGATGGACCCGCAAGCCGCGAGCGTCACCGTGATCGAGGTTCCGCATGGGCAATCGGTCAGCCTCGCCGAGATTGAAGCGGCCCTGGCAGAACATCAACCCAAATGGGCCTTTATGGCAAACGGGGAAACCGGCTCTGGCAGGATCAACGATCTCATAGGTTTCTCGGATGCCTGCGACCGCCATGGAGTCATGGGATTGGTCGACGCTGTCTCCTCCCTCGGCGTCGAGGATTTCCGTATCGATGACTACCAGGGGGTCGCAGGCTGGGCGTCGTGTCCGCAGAAGGGTATCTGCTGTTTGCCGCTGACCTATGCGCCGGTTTCCTTCACCGACCGGTTCATCGACAGTCTGAGGGAAACGGGGGCCGCCACCTATGCCAATCACCCGATCCTCGAGGCGCGCCACTGGGGCATCATCGAGGGCGAGGACGTCGAAATGGGCACCTATCACCGCACCCACTCCGGCTATGCCGTCGCGGCCTTCCATGAATCGCTGCGCCTGACGCTGGAACAGACCGTCGCCAAGCGTGCCGCCGAATACACCCGCCACGAGGCCGTGCTGCGCGATGTGCTCGAGGCGATGGGCTGTGAAGTGACGTCGAACATGACTTCGCTGGTCGTGCTGAATCTTCCGGGTGACATGGCGGGCCGCGAAATGGAACTCGTGCAGCATTGCCGCGCGCAGAACTTCGGCATTTGGCCGACGCTCAGCACACCGGTGCAGATACGCATCGGCATCCTCAACCAGTTGAACCGCGGCGCCATTGAAGAAATTGCAACCCGGTTTGCCCAAGCCATCCGCGATCTGGGAGGCAAGGCGAATCAGGCAGACATCAACGACGTGCTGCACAGCCACTACGGCGTGGCTTGCGCCGCCGAGTAAGGAGCCAAAGCGTTGGACGTCCACGAGTATCAAGCCAAGGAAATCCTGTCGGGTTTCGGAGTAGAGGTTCCGCCCGGCGCCTTGGCTTATTCGCCTGAACAGGCCGCCTATCGCGCCCGCGAACTCGGCGGCGACAAGTGGGTGGTCAAGGCGCAGGTCCACGCAGGCGGACGCGGCAAGGCAGGCGGGGTCAAGCTTTGCGACAGCGACCACGCGATCCAGGAAGCCTGCGAAGGCATGTTCGGCCGCAAGCTGGTAACTCATCAGACCGGGCCCGAGGGCAAGGGCATTTACCGCGTTTATGTCGAGGCCGCCGTGCCGATTGAGCGCGAGTTCTACCTCGGCTTGGTCATGGACCGATCCAGCCAGCGGGTGATGATAGTTGCCAGCGCCGAGGGCGGCATGGAGATCGAGGAGATCAGCGCCGAGAAGCCGGATTCCATCGTCCGCTCCACCGTTGAGCCAGCGGTTGGCTTGCAGGACTTTCAGGCCCGCGAGATTGCATTTGAGCTGGGGATCGAACCCGGGCTTGTCAGCCAGGTGGTGCGCACTCTTCAGGGCTGCTACCGCGCGTTTTCGGAACTCGATGCCACGATGGTGGAGATCAACCCGCTAGTGGTGACCGGTGATGATCGCGTGATCGCGCTGGATGCAAAGATGACTTTCGACTACAATGCGCTGTTCCGTCATCCGCAGATCAGCGAATTGCGCGACAAGTCCCAGGAAGACCCGCGCGAAAGCCGCGCCGCCGACCGCGGCCTCAGCTATGTCGGGCTGGACGGCAACATCGGCTGCATCGTCAACGGCGCTGGGCTGGCCATGGCAACGATGGACACGATCATGCTGGCCGGGGGCGAGCCTGCGAACTTCCTTGACATCGGCGGCGGGGCCACGCCTGAACGCGTCACCAAGGCCTTTCGCCTGGTGATGTCGGACAAGAATGTGCAGGCCGTGCTTGTCAACATCTTTGCCGGCATCAATCGGTGTGACTGGGTGGCCGAAGGCGTCGTTCAAGCGCTGAACGAGGTGCAAGTCGACGTGCCCGTCATTGCCCGCCTCGCAGGCACGAACGTGGAAGAGGGTCAAAAGATCCTCTCCAAATCCGGCCTGCCGATCATCCGCGCCAGCACTCTGATGGAAGCTGCCGAACGCGCCGTGGTCGCATGGCAGAACGATTTGACCCAGGCAACCCGCATGAGGGCCGTGAAATGAGCATTCTTCTTGATCGCGACACGCGCGTAATCGTTCAGGGCATCACTGGCCGCATGGCCCGGTTTCACACCAAGGACATGCTGGAATACGGCACCAACGTCGTTGGCGGCGTAGTGCCGGGCAAGGGCGGCCAAAAGGTCGAAGGCGTGCCGGTATTCGACACAGTGAAAGAAGCGGTGACCGCGACCGGCGCCGAGGCCAGCCTCGTCTTCGTCCCGCCACCGTTCGCCGCAGATTCGATCATGGAGGCAGCCGACGGCGGCATTCGGTATTGCGTCTGCATCACCGATGGCATCCCCGCGGGCGACATGATCCGAGTGAAACGCTACATGATGCGATACCCGAGGGAGCGTCGCATGGTGTTGACGGGGCCGAACTGTGCAGGCACGATCTCCCCCGGCAAGGCGCTGCTCGGGATCATGCCGGGGCATATCTATCTGCCTGGAAACGTGGGCATTGTCGGTCGCTCGGGAACGTTGGGTTACGAGGCCGCCGCGCAACTCAAGGAACTGGGGCTGGGTGTGTCCACCTCTGTCGGCATCGGCGGCGACCCGATCAACGGCTCGTCCTTCAAGGACATCTTGGAGCGGTTTGAAAATGACGCCGACACGGATGTAATCTGCATGATCGGTGAGATCGGCGGCCCGCAAGAGGCCGAGGCCGCCGACTATATCCGCGACCATGTGACCAAGCCGGTTGTTGCCTATGTTGCAGGCCTGACCGCACCCAAGGGACGCACGATGGGACATGCAGGCGCGATCATCTCCGCCTTTGGCGAAAGCGCCAGCGAAAAGGTCGAGATTCTGGAAAATGTCGGCGTGACCGTCGCCGAAAACCCCGCCGTGATTGGCAAGACCGTCGCTGAAGTCATGGGAAAGGCAGCCTGACATGATCAAACCTTCCGTCTTTGTGACACGCCGCTGGCCTGCCGCCGTCGAGGCGCAGCTGGCCAGGGACTACAACGTCACCTTCAACACGTCGGACGTGCCGCTGGCGACGCAGCAAATGCGCGAGGCGATGAAGCGCTACGATGCTGTGCTGCCCACCGTGACCGACAAACAGGATGCCGATGTCCTTGAGTTCGGCAAACCGCAGGCAAAGATCATCGGCAACTATGGCGTCGGCTATAGCCACATATGCGAGTCCTCTGCCCGCAAAAGCGGCATGACTGTGACCAACACGCCCGACGTGCTGTCCGAATGCACCGCCGATATCGCGATGACGCTGATGCTGATGGTGGCGCGGCGAGCGGGCGAAGGCGAACGCGAGGTGCGCGAAGGCCGCTGGACCGGCTGGCGCCCGACGCATCTGGTGGGCACCAAGGTGTCGGGCAAGACGCTCGGCATCATCGGCTATGGCCGCATCGGTCAGGAAATGGCCAAGCGCGCGCACCACGGGTTCGGAATGCGGGTAGTTGTCCAGAACCGCAGCCGCATCGCACCAGAGGTGCTGGCCCAATGCGGCGCCACCCAGGTCGACACCGTCGAGGATCTGCTGCCCCGATGCGATTTCGTCTCGCTGCATTGCCCTGGTGGGGCCGCAAACCGGCACCTCATCAATTCGCGCCGGCTGGATCTGATGAAAGAGGATGCCTTTCTGATCAACACCGCCCGCGGAGAGGTAGTCGATGAATGGGCGCTGACTCAGGCGCTGATGTTCAACACGATCGGCGGAGCCGCACTGGACGTGTTCGATGGCGAACCGTGCGTCGCACCTGACCTGATGCAATGCGAAAATCTGGTGATGCTTCCGCATCTCGGCTCCGCCACGCGCGAAGCCCGCGAGGCGATGGGGTTCCGGGTGCTGGACAACCTCGCCGATTTCTTTGCTGGCCGTGACCCGCGTGACCGGGTGATCTGACAAGGAATCATATACGTGAGTGACCATTCAGATCACCGGCAGACCGTTCCGCGTACTGCCCCGGCAACCCGGCGACATGTGATGCAAGAACATCCTCGGACACACACCGGGACGGCCGAAGGGCCGATGTCCCGCCCGGCCAGCGCGATCCCGCGCCGGAGAACGTTCCGTGCCGCGTTGAAATCGCGATCCGTCACCAGACCGCAGCCGTAGCAGGCAAGCTCGCGCACATCCAGCGGCATCGGCTGCCGGTGCCCGCAGGCATGGCAGTCCGTGCTGGTGTGCTGGGGACGGATCCGCACGACTTCCCCACCGGCGCTCTCAGCCTGCAGGTCAGTTGGTGCACGAGCCATCCCCATTGCCGTTCGGCCATCGGTCGCGCCAACATCGGGCGCCGCAACATGTTCGAGACCTGGAGGTCTTCGACGGCGCGATCCGGCTGTGGCGTTTCACGATGCTTGCCGAAATCCCGTGGAGCGTGTTGCGCTCCCTTGTCCTTGTGCGTTCCCATTCGCGGGCGAGCGCCTTCACCTTCCTGCGGCGTGACGCGGAACCTTTCTTCGCTCTCGCCACCACGCGCTGCGCCCGCTCGGGCGGCCGTCGGTCGATGCTGACGACGGGCACCATCTCGCCGTTCGACATGATCGCTCGGTCCTTGACGCCGAGATCAATGCCGACAGGTTCGCTTGACGGCGCGGCGGGTCGATCTTCCAGTTCTACAACAAGTGCACGGAGACGCGGTTATGTGTAGTTGCCAGATCAGGATGCAAGGCGCCTGCGATGCCTGACACGCGTTTCGCGAAATCAATGGTTGGGCTGGTCCGACGCCGGGCGCCCCCGCCGGGAGCCCGGCCGGCGCCTGCCTGCCCACGATCCAATGACCGCGGCACCGACGCCCTGAAACGGGCTGGAGTCCCGCATGGCAACTGCGTATCCTCTGGTTCTCCTTCAGCCCGACAACGCCGTTGCGACCCCGGTACAGAAAGTTGGGGGACAAATTGCCCCCCAGTTTCGCTTGTCAGGCTCACTTGTCGTACCGCCCGGTTTCTGCCTGCGGCCTGACCTGCGTTCAGGGCGAGCGCACCCGCCCCATGTTCCGTCGAACCACAAGCCGCGATTCTCCGGGCGGGAGGAAGCCGACCCAAGCTGTCGGCCGAGCCCCGCTTCTCGTCGCCGGGGCGGGAGATCCCCCGGCATCAAGGTGGAACTGCGAGGCAGCGTCACCCTGTTCCCGGAACAGAGCCTGATGCGCGGCCCTGTCACGCGTCATCAACTGCACCCACTGGTTGCGCCGCAAGTATTGCACTTCATGCATGTGCCGTTGCGCACCAAGGTGTAGTTGCCGCATTCGCCGCAAGGATCTCCCTCATATCCCTGCATCTTGGCCTTCGTTCGCGCGTCTATCCCGACCGCTCCCTCGGCAGGCGACGCGCCGACGGCCAACGCCGTTCCCACTTCCGGCAAAATCGCTTCAGTCGCCGCGGGAGCGTTAGCGCCGCCCAGCGCCGTTGCGGCGCTGGCACCGCCTTCCACGAGCACCAGTTCCCTTGGCACGCGGCCGCGGGTGTATCCGGCGGACGCGACACGCTTCAGCACCTCGACGTGGGTCGATCCCCTTGCAGCAGGAGCCTCAGCCGTGTCGGGCTTGCCCTCTTCCTCGCCACGGCCCATGTCATCGAACGTCGGGCCTTCCGGCTTCACGTGCGCCAGATCGATGCGGTCCAGATAGCTGACCGCCAGCTCCCTGAAGATGTAGTCCAGTATCGAGGTCGCGTTCTTGATCGAGTCGTTGCCCTGCACCATCCCGGCAGGCTCGAAGCGAGTGAA
Source organism: Boseongicola sp. SB0675_bin_26 (assembly GCA_009843725.1). Taxonomy (GTDB): domain Bacteria; phylum Pseudomonadota; class Alphaproteobacteria; order Rhodobacterales; family Rhodobacteraceae; genus JAJEFO01. The sequence goes on along the minus strand of VYCX01000109.1, from coordinate 11,506 downwards.
CGTGAAAGCATCCACGAACTCCTCCAGTGGCACGCCATACTGGAGACCGACCGAGATGGCGATCGCGAAGTTGTTCATCATTGCCCGGAAGCCGGCGCCTTCCTTGTGCATGTCGATGAAGATCTCGCCTAGCGAACCATCGCCGTATTCTCCGGTTCTCAGGTAGACCTTGTGCCCGCCGACAATGGCCTTCTGGGTGTATCCCCGCCGCCGTTCGGGCATTCGATTGCGTGCGCCCGCTGTCAATTCCTTGGCGATGATCCTTTCCACGGCCTTCTCAGCCAGCACGACGGCCTTCTCCTGAGGCGTGCCGGCCTCAAGCGTCTCGGCCGCATCGTCGTCATCCTCGACAAGGGCCGCTGACAAGGGCTGCGAGAGCTTTGAACCGTCACGATAGAGCGCATTGGCCTTTATTCCGAGCCGGTGCGACAGTTCGTAGGCAGCCTTGCAATCCTCGACGGTCGCGTCGTTCGGCATGTTGATCGTCTTGGAGATCGCGCCCGAAATGAACGACTGGGCGGCAGCCATCATCGTGATGTGGCTGTCAACAGGAAGGAACCGCTTGCCCTTGCGTCCGCACGGATTCGCGCAGTCGAAGACATGGTAGTGCTCCTGCGCCAGATGAGGCGCGCCTTCCAGCGTCATGGAACCGCAGACGTGGTCGTTCGCGGCCTCGATGTCCGCCCTTCTGAAGCCAAGGCTGCGGAGAAGGTCGAATTCCGGATCGTTCAGCTTCTCGGACGGAATCCCGAGGGTCGCGGAGCAGAACTCCTCGCCGAGCGTCCACTGGTTGAACACGAAGCGAATGTCGAACGCGGACGGCAGGGCTTCCTCGATCCTGGCGATCTCGGCCTGGCCGAACCCGTGTCCAACCAGCGCTGCATGGCTGACTCCCGGGGCGTTCGCGAGCGTTCCGTGGCCGACGGCGTAGGAAACGATGTCCTGGATCTGGGAGGAAGAGTATCCAAGTGTCGCCAACGCCGCCGGCACCGAGCGGTTTATGATCTTGAAGTAACCGCCCCCGGCGAGCTTCTTGAACTTCACCAAGGCGAAGTCCGGCTCGATCCCTGTCGTATCGCAATCCATCACGAGGCCAATGGTGCCGGTCGGCGCGATGACCGTCGCCTGAGCATTCCGGTATCCGTGCTTCATGCCCAGGTCGAACGCATCGTCCCACATCCTTGCGGCCAGTTCGACCAGTCTGCCGTCCGGGCAGTTCTTGTGGTCGAGCGGCACGGGAGGCACGTTCATCTCCTCGTATCCTGATGTCTCTCCGTGTGCCGCGCGCCTGTGGTTGCGAATGACGCGAAGCATGTGCGCGGAGTTCTTCTTGTAGCCCTGGAACGGGCCCAGTTCCCGCGCAATCTCGGCCGACGTCGCGTAGGACGCTCCGGTCATGATTGCCGTGAGAGCGCCCGCCAGTGCCCGGCCCTCGTCCGAATCATATCCCAGGCCCATGGTCATAAGCAGGCCGCCAATGTTCGCGTAGCCGAGACCGAGGGTCCTGAATTCGTAGGACAATTGCGCAATTTCCTTCGACGGGAATTGCGCCATCATGACGCTGATTTCCAGCGTCAGTGTCCAAAGACGCGTTGCATGGACATAGTCGTCGGCCCGGAACTCCCCTTCGTCATGGAATGCAAGGAGGTTCATGGACGCCAGGTTGCAGGCGGTATCATCGAGGAACATGTACTCCGAACAGGGGTTCGACCCGCGGATCGGTCCGGCCTCGGGGCATGTATGCCAGGCATTGATCGTGTCATGGTACTGGATGCCGGGATCCGCACAGGCCCAGGCGGCATGGCCCACCTGCTCCCACAGGTTGCGCGCCTTGACCGCCCTTGCCACCTTGCCGTCTGTGCGGCGGAACAGGTCCCAGTCGGCGTCATCCTTCACCGCTTGCAGGAACGCATCCGTGACCCGGATCGAGTTGTTGGAGTTCTGGCCAGAAACGCTCGAATAAGCTTCCGAATCCCAGTCGGTGTCATATGTCGGAAATTCGATCGATTCGTAGCCCTGTCTCGCGTAGTCAAGAACGCGCTTGATATAGGTCTCCGGAATGGCGGACCTTTTCGCGGATCGGATCGCGGCCTTGAGGCCCTCGTTCCGCACCGGATCGACCGCATCGGCTTCCGCACCGTCCCACGCCTTGATTGCCGCGAATATGCCGTTGAGCTCGCGCTCGTGGACCTTCGAGCCGGCCACTATGGAGGCAACTTTCTGCTCCTCGATGACCTTCCAGTTGATGAAGTCCTCGATGTCGGGATGATCGGCGTCAACGATCACCATCTTGGCCGCGCGCCTGGTGGTGCCACCCGACTTGATGGCGCCGGCTGCTCGGTCGCCGATCTTCAGAAAGCCCATCAAGCCCGACGACTGGCCGCCGCCGGACAGATGCTCGCCCGCTCCGCGGAGCATGCTGAAATTTGTCCCGGTACCGGATCCGTACTTGAAGAGCCGTGACTCCCGGACCCACAGATCCATGATGCCGCCGCTGTTCACGAGGTCGTCGGCACAGGACTGAATGAAGCACGCATGGGGCTGCGGATGCTCGTAGGCACTTCCAGACCTCGTCAGCTTGCCGGTCTTGTAGTCTACGTAGTGGTGGCCTTGGCTCGGTCCGTCGATGCCGTATGCCCAGTGGAGGCCCGTGTTGAACCATTGCGGAGAGTTCGGGGCGCCGCGTTGCGTCGCGAGCATGTAGCGCATCTCGTCGAAATAGGCCCGTGCATCCTCTTTCGAAGAGAAATAGCCGCCCTTCCAGCCCCAGTACGCCCACGCTCCCGCCAGACGGTCGAAGACCTGCGTTGCCCGGGTCTCGCCGCCGTAGCGCTCCTCTTCAGGGAGATCGGCGAGCGCGACCTCGTCCGCCACGGAACGCCAAAGGAATTCCGGGACACCCTTCTCCTTCACTTTCTTCAGGCGCGCCGGCACTCCGGCCTTCCTGAAATATTTCTGCGCGATGACGTCCGACGCCACCTGGCTCCAGCTCTCCGGCACCTCGACGTCGTCGAGCCGGAACACGACGGTGCCGTCCGGGTTCCTGATTTCGGATGACGTCGCCGCGAACTTGATGGACGCGTAGGCGTCCCGCCCGGCCTTCGTAAAGCTGCGCTTGACCTTCATTTTCCGCCTAGACCCCGTTCTTTTCTTGTTTGTGTCATTTCCGTTTCTTTTTCGCCTGCCTCGGTCAGGGTGACCTCAAGCGCGGCTTGGAGGCGGGACCAAGCCACCTTTCTCATGCACGTCGCTGCGTGCATGCATGATTCCTTCGTTCTTGAAGGACCAAAGGCGCTCGAATGCTGTCCCTGTCAATCTCCACAACATGTTGTGGCCTCCGAACCCGCCCGCACAACTTGCAGCTTTTGCAATGGGTTCGTCAACAGGGAATTCACAAAAAGTCTGACGCCTCCGAGCATGGCTTCAGTGCGCGGATTCAAGGGACCGCATGAATCGCCCCGGATTCACGAATCCGTCAATCGAGATCAGACGCTTACGCAGCCAAGCTAACGGCACGCACGAGGTGCCCGAAGGGTGCGGCCACCAGCCTGGGCGGCCGGACTGTTTCATCTTGATCGGACCGGCGGGCAGGATTTCGTGCCGTTGTTCGGCTATAAAGTAGAATCACCCGGCGACTCGGGTGCGACTCGCGACCCTGACGGACACATGCAGCAAGAGCGCCCGCGCTCCGCGATGAACGTTCGAACTCCGTGCCGATGCTGGTCGGGGCGGAGAGATTCGAACTCCCGACCCCCTGTTCCCAAATCGCTTTTGGACGAATTTCCGGTCATTGTCATTGCGTGCAGTTATTTGTATATCTTTTTGCGTTTCAATCATTTTTCTGATTATGTTGATTGCGGTTGATCGCCAAAAATTGCCGCGATATTCTGTCTCTGTGGTGAGTCATAGGTGATTCGAGGCGTTTTTTGGTGAGTCGTTTCGACCCCCTGTTCGGCGACAACTGACGTAACTGTGTTTTGGTGAGTCGGCAATCAACGGAGGAACATCATGTCATTGACGGAACGGAAAGTCCGCGACCTTAAGCCAAACGGAAGGCAAGCCATACTGTGGGATGCCCAGATGGCGGGGTTCGGTTGCAGGGTGTCTGCAGGCGGCACGAAGGTCTACATCATCAGCTACCGCGCCGATGGCAGGAAGCGGCAGGCGATCATCGGCAGGCCGTCCGAAATGTCCCTTGCCGAAGCCCGCACACTGGCGGGGCGTGAACTCACGGCGATTCGTCAGGGAGAACCTGACCCGCTTGCACGGCGCAAAGCGCGACAGGCCGAACCCACGCTTGCCGAGGGGGTGAGCATGTTCTTTGACCGGTATTGTGCGGTGCGCCTTGACGATGGCCGCATGAAGGCGGCGACGGCGCAGGAATACCGGAGAATGTGGAACCGCGCCTTGAAGGATTGGGAGGGCTTCGGGGCAATTCGCGTGAACGCCGCAACCAAGGCCGACATCGAGAAAGCCGTTTCCAAGAGAGCGCCAGCCAGTCGCAACCGGGCACTGGCCTGCCTGTCCACCATCTTCAACATTTTCGAGCAATGGGAAATGCGACCGCAGCACACGAACCCTGTGCGCCTTGTGGAGAAGGCTAGGGAACAAGCACGGGACAGAGTGCTATCCGCCGCTGAATTCGAATCTCTGGCGACCGCGCTTTCCGAACTGGCATCAACGGAGAAGGCGGACCCCTACCCGCTTCACGCGATCCGGTTTCTTGCCTTGACCGGCTGGCGGGCCGGTGAAGCACTTGACTTGAAGTGGGAGCATATCGACTTTGACACACGCGAGATCACGTTGCCGGACACCAAGACCGGGCGGCAGTTGAGGCGAATCGGAGAAGACGCGACCGACCTCTTGCAGGGCGTTCCGCGCTGGAGCCAGAACCCTCACGTCTTCGCTGGCCACTACGGGAGCGCGATAGGCTACAAGAGGCTTGGCGACACGTTCCGAGCCGCCTGCACAAAGGCAGGCATTGCAGATGCGCGACTGCACGACCTGCGACGGAGCTACGCGACACACGCCGCCGCCGCCGGAATGAGCGTCTTCGCGATCCGTGACCTCCTGAACCATTCGACACTGGAAATGGCCAACAGATACGTGCGCCGTGCGGGTGAGGCCGTCCAGCAGGCCCACGACGAAAACGCTGCCCGCGTTGCGGCGATGATGGGCGGCAAGCGCTGATGACGGAAGATTGGATGGTCCGCAGCCCACTGGCGAAACTGATCTATGATTGCGAGCCGAAACCCGACGACCCCGCCGGGCCTTTTGGAGTTGCCTGGGCAATTCAGCGCTTGGACGGGGCGCTATGGGCGACGAAGATTGAACGGATCGGAAGTGAGGTCGAGAAACTTGAAGGGCCTCGCCCGGTGCCTGTCTGCGCGTTTCAGAAGGTTGTCCAGCACCTGCAACGGGGGGAAAAGCCTGACAAGCGTTATCGGGACCGCCAGATATATCTCGAAATCGAATCCCTTGTCTTGGAGGATGCGGAGGAAAACCGGACCCGTGCCCGCGAGTTAGTCGCAGATTGGCACTGCCTCTCGCTTGAGGCCGTGCGCCATGCGGAAAGGAACGGCGAAAAAGCCAAGGTAGCATCGCAGGACATGCGCAACCTTGCCATCGGGATTCACCAGGAAAAGGAACGGCGGGAAAGGCGCGAGACGCTCAATGAGGCACGGCAGCGCGAGGATTACGAAGGAAGACCTTGGCGGCTTCCTGGAAGGAAGGTGTAGAAAGCCTCGACTTGTTGACATCGAAAGCGGTCACGTCCTGCCCTATCCTGGCATAGGAACACAAACAGGAGAATCGCATGTCCAACCATTTTCCCGAACCGGCCAAGGAGTCAATGTTCGAAACCAACAAATTCTATGATTCAAAAGACCTAGAAAAGGTCCTTCATGTGCCATACCATACGCTTGCCAAGTGGAGAGTGTATGGCAAGGGACCTGCCTTCCACAAGATCGGAATCCGCGTATTGTATCGCGGCGATGACCTGAACGCATGGCTGGATGGCCAGCGCGTCGATACAGGAGCGACGAACGAAGTCGCCGCCGCCTGACCAAGGCCGCACTCCCTGCAAGCAAGCGAACCTGAAACGCTGACAGCATCCCGACGCCTGAGGTGCCGTCCGCTCCCGGACGCGCAAAGGACAAGCAAATGAAAGAGGCAGCACTTGAATACGCACGGCAGGGATACGTGATCTTCCCCGTGCACTCGGCCACGACCATAGAGGAAAGGATCGAACGGAAGATCGCCACGGGGAAACTTGACCCGGCAGACGCGGACGAGCGCAGGGGCAAGCTGGCCAAGGTCCCGCTTGTCAAGGGCTGGCACAACCTGGACACGCCCGACCCTGCACAGGTCGATAAATGGTGGACGCAATGGCCCGACGCGAAGATTGGAATGTCTCCCGGCGCTAACAAAATGGCCGTTCTCGACCTCGACGTGGACGCGGATAAGGGGTTCACGTACTGCCGGGAAAGGCTGGACAGGCTGAACCTGCCCGACACCTGCCTTGTCGTCACGACGCCACGTGGGGGAGAGCATCGCTATTACGCGCTTCCCGAAGGCGTGAAGGTGAAGTCGTGCAACAACTTCATGGGCACCAAGGAGGACCCCAGCCACATCGACCTGAAAAGCACGGGCGGCTTCGTCCTCCTGCCCCCGTCCCTCGGCAAGGGCGGCAATGGGGCATATCGGGGCAACGTCATCGAAGGATCGAAGGACCTGCCCCTTGTCTCGAAAGAGTTGCTGGAGATTGCCGAGAGGACCAGGGACAAGGATGCCCCGAAGGCCGAATGGCTGATCGAGCCGGACCTGCCGGAGAGCGATGCCGATAGCATCGAATGGCTGAGCAAGAAGGCCCGCCACGGCACGTCCGGCGTGGACGGCAACAGCACGCTGGCCGCGACCGGAGCCGCAATGCTTTCCTGGGGCATCTCGCGTGACCGGGCCATGGAGCTTATGCTCGAACACTGGAATCCCCTGCTCGACGAACCCTGGTCGGAGGAGGAGTTGCGCCTTCACGGGGGAAGCGGTTACGACAGCGCGGTCAGGAACGGCGGCGTTCCGGGAGAGTGGACGAAGGCTTACAAAAGGGCGGAGAAAGCCAGCATGTTCTCCAAGGTGGAAGGCGATCAAGCGGGGAAACCGGCGGAAGTCGCCCCGCTCCCGCTGGAGACATGGGACCGGACGGAGCCGCCGCCACGCAAGTGGCTTGTCGAGGACTGGATTCCCGCAGGCCGCCTCGGCTCCCTATACGGCAAGGGCGGCTTGGGAAAGTCGCTGCTGGCCTTGCAGATCGCCGCCGCCGTCATGCATGGCGGGAAACCTGTGGCGACGCGGGACCCGTCTGATAAGGACCGGGCCGAAGCGTCCGGCATCGCAAAGACGCTCCAGGGTGGCCAGCGTGTTCTCTGGCTTTCCTGGGAGGACGAAACCGATGAGTTCAAGCGCCGGTGGCGACAGGCATACCATGCCAAGGCGATCACCGAGGAATACCCGGACCCGGCCTGGCTTGGCCTGGTTGACATGAGAAAGATCGGCGGCGCGTTATGGGGTCCTGACGGGGCCGGAGGCTTCAACTGGACGGAAACGGGCAAGCGGTTTCTCTCCATGCTAGAAGGCTACGCGCTCGCGGTCATCGACCCCCTTGCCGCCGCCTTCATGTCATCGGAAATCGACCGGTCGCAAGTGCGGGCCTTTGCCAGCGCATTGGACCGCCAGGCCGAGGAAAGCGGGTGCGCCGTCCTGATTGTCGGCCACCCGCCGAAGGAGGAGGAAAGGTCCGGCAAGAGCGGCTATTCCGGCTCTACCGACTGGCGGAACGCCGTCCGCTACATGATGCTGCTGGAGACAAGCGACGAAACCGGCATCCAGGTCCATGACGACGGGAAGGAAAGGAAGGCAGGCGCGTTGCGGCTCAGGCTGGACAAGGCGTCCTATGCCCGCGAGGACCGGCACGTCTGGCTTGAGCGCCATTACGTCAAGGGACCGCCGACTCAACTGGCCTGGCGGATCACGTCGGCGAAAAACGCGGCCAAGGCATACAATCCCGACAAGATCATACCGGAATGCGGAAGCGGGACCGCGAGCGGCCAGGGCGGCAGCAGGAAGAAGCTGCCGCTCTCGGCACGGAGCGATGATCCGTGACGAATGATCTCGAACATCACGCAGCGTCCGGCCTGCTCGGCGGACGCGGCACAAGCAACCTGGCTCTTGCGCTGGCTGGCGACACCGCTGGACACGGAATAAGCAAGCTGGCGCTCGTGCTGGCCGGTGGCGCACCCGCGAACGACGCACTGGGCAAGAAAATTGCCGATCTGGCCAATGAAGTCGGTTCGCTTGTCCTGGACAAGGCATTTGCCGATCTGGCCAAGAAGGCCAGGTCGCTCGACAAGACCGTCGCCATCGCCGACGAGGTGATCAGCCACTCGTGGAAACACATCGGCCTGAAAGGCGATCCGCCCGGTGCACTGGAATTTCTGGAAGAGCGCATTGCGTCAGTGGCGTCCAGGGCGGCAAGAGCGTCGCGTGGCCTGCCTTGGCATGAAAGGATGCTGAGACGGGTCCGCGACCAGGCGACGATGAAGGCTTGCCGCCGTATGGAGGAGCAATACGTCGCCTGGCAGGCAGAGGCCGACGACCGGGACCCGCCCCTTGCCGAGGCGCTGCGGGCGTGGCTGAACAGGCCAAGGACGGCGGAGCAGCGGCGGCTCGATGTGGTTGAGAGCCAGGGACTCCTGGCAAGCAAGGTCCCCGCGCTGCACCGCATGGCGAGCCAGGCCGCGCTTGACCCGCAGGGCTTCCATGCAGTCGAGGTTGACGGCGAGCCGTTCGCTTCGCCCGGCCCCGTCGAAATGCGGCGCTATCGCATACTTGGCCCGGAAGACCGTATGGACGCCCTGCCCCTGACAATCGACCGGCGGGCAACCGGCGGGATCGTGCTTGAAGCCATTGCCTGCCTGCCGCTCACCGGGGACACAAGGTCCTCCCTGCGCAGCGACTTGCGCCATTTCGGGGACCTGGTGTTCGCAGCGAGCGCATGTTTCGAGGCGACGGCCAGGGAACTGATCGAGACAGCCGGATGGGGCAGGTCCCCGGAAGATAACATCCCCCGGCTCAATCGCCTGCTCACTTGCGCCCGTTTCATCAAGGGTGATCTTGGCGACGGCCTGCCCCGGTGGCTCTACGACCTGAACGCGACGGGCGGCTACGGCCTGGATGCCCGCTACGCGATAGCTCCCGGACCATGGTGGCAGGGCGGCGCGGATACGGGCGAGGCGAATGCCTGGCGGCTTTCTGGCGGCCTCTGGCGACCCGCGCTTGGCGATGCGAAGCAAGGCCGCGAAGCGTGGGCGCTGCCGGACGCGATGATCGCCGGAATCGAGGCCGCCCTGACCTGGGGGCCAAGTCCGGGCAAGGGTTCGGGCGGGCGGATTCCCGACACATTGACGCCCGTGCGGAAGGGCGGGCCGGGGCCGGAGCGCTTCATCCCGGCATGGCAGTTGCTCCGCAACTCCGGCGAGGCCGTTACGGAGGAAAGCTATCGCGACGAGTCGAAACACCGCCAACGATACCGCAACGCCGTGGAGACCCTCAAGGATGCGGGCTACAAGTGCCCGTCCCCGGACAAGACCGCCCCTGCGGGCGACACGGTGGAAATCGTCAAGCAGAAGAGTGGCAGGGGCAATGGTACAGCCGGACTCCTCGTGCGGGCCACGGCCCGCTTCTGCGAAGCCTACGCCAAGGGCCAGAAGGGGCGCGGCGAGTGGTCGAGCGTGGCCCTGGAAGACCTGCGGAACAGGGCAGGGTGACAATGTTCGAGACCGCACGATGGAATTTTTGCCTCACATACGGGCGTTTTTGCCTCACATACGGTGGTTTTTGCCTCACATACGGGCGTTTTTGCCTCACATACCAAATCGCCTGAACCCTTGTTTTCATGGAAAAGTGGCCAACCCTATATCCCTATTACCCTAGTAGGGATGTAGTGGGTGGGGGGCAAAGCCCCCACTCACCCACTAATCCTTGAAGGAATGCCTGAAGGTTGAACCTGGGTGTGCCATGAGGTTCATCATGAAGGAATGCATGGCTGAGGAAACATAGGTGCGCCTCAGGCGCTTTCCAAGGTTCACGGGCCAAGTCATCCCGCCCACGTGGCCGCGACGCCTCGCCCTCGGACGATGCATACCGAACCTTGGCCGAAGGCAACATGGATCATGGTTGTGAGCCAGTTATGAGGTTATGAGGTGTTGACTGTTGGCTTGAGCGGGGATACATAAGAGGTGCTTTCGCCTCTTCTTCTGTGCTTAAGCATCTTGGTGCGCCCGGCGGGACTCGAACCCGCAAGGGAAAGTTGGGTTAGCAACTTGTATTCCCGGACGAATGGCAATCGTCTGTGTCTACCGGTTCCACCACGGGCGCACCTGCCAATCCCTTTCCATGCGGGGGTTTCCATGTCCACGGATAAATCACGTGGATGAAGCGGGTCAGTACTGTTAGGTCGCACGGCCAGGCGCACCTTGGGCGCTTTCCAAGGCCCACTGGCCAAGTCATCCCATGCATGTGGCCGCAATGCCTCGCCCCCCGGAAACCGGCCACTCGAAATTGGCCGGTCGTCGCATTCCCGCCCGAACGGGCCGCACTCCCGCCATTCTCCGCCGCTCAGGGGCGCTGCCGGAATTCAGGTGGTCAACACTGCCCGATCCCGGCGGCCCTGTGCGGGCCTCTCCGCGCCGCTCAGGGGCGATCCGTCCTGCGGCCAATGCAGGGGGCGGCCTCGGTCGCCTCTCCCGATTGGAGCCAGGCCGGGACCCGGTGCAACCGTGTCACGCCAAGCGGGACCGGAGCGGGACCTGCCAACCGACATCTGCCGACACCAGGAATTCCGACCTTGGCAGGCAGGCTTGCGATCCGGCCTTGTTTCACTAGCCGATCAGCCAGGTCCCCCCATTTGGCCGAACCGGGCGAGGAGCCGACATTTCGCTCCCGCGTGTGCAGGAAATGGCCACGTTCGCCGTCCGGCAGCAAGGGCCGCGTTGCGGATGCGCCCTGCAC
>VYCX01000109.1:0-432 GCA_009843725.1 Boseongicola sp. SB0675_bin_26 | reverse complement strand
CCCCTTTCGGCTCCCCGGGGGGGAGTGGGGACTTTCGTTGCGGCCTTTGCAGGGGTCGGCCTCGGTCGCCTCTCCCGATTGGGGCCAGGCCGGGATCGGCGCGGATCGGCAGGTTGATTTTGGTTGACTTCGGCAATCCCGCCCCTTGGCAGGCAGGCTTGCGATCCGGCCTTGTTTCCTACTCGATCAGCCAAATCCAATTTTTGTCCGAACCTGTCGAGGGGTTGACTTTTCGGCCCCACGTGTGCGCGGCCAGGCCGCGTTCGCCGTCCGGCAGGAAGGGGCGGGACCGGGCGAAGGCGGGCCTTGACCGGGCCGGGCGATGCCGGATTGGTTGCCCGCATGATGGCAAGCGACCGGGACAGCATTTTCGAGCGGGTCTATGACAAGGGAACGATCAAGTGGCTGTTGGGTCTCCTGACGGCGATCTGG
>VYCX01000019.1:15958-18326 GCA_009843725.1 Boseongicola sp. SB0675_bin_26 | reverse complement strand
ACATGCGAGTGGTCGTGCGCGAACCCGTCGAACCGGCGATGATCACCGGGGTGTCGGGCGGATCGGACGCCCATGCGGCAGAGACTTTCTCGACCCCGAGCCTGCGCCGCGCCTCGAAATCGAGGCCGTCCCCCGAAACGCTTTCGACATAGGTGCCGACAATGTCGAGGAACTTCAGGCTTCGCTGCCAGTGCAGGGAGTCGTCGCCAATCTCGAGCGTGCGAACCTGTTCCGGAGCGATCCCTTCGCCCTGAATCTCGTCGAGAAGCGAGGCAAGGCTGTTCGCAAGACTGACCGCAGCCGCCGGGTGGGCGAGGTCGGGCTCGGCGTCGACCAGACGGGCGGTCAGTTGCGCAAGCTCAAGCTGACGCCGCAGCCGGGACACGGGGCGCGGCAGGTCGATTCCCGGAAGGATTCTCTCAATCTCGGTTACAAGCAGGATCCGGGGCAGGAGTCGCGGACCGGAAGCTCGAAACAGGGAGGCAAACCGTCGCTGCATGCGCCGGGAATTGACCAGGATCCGGACCCGGGCAAGGTCTTCCGGCGCCCGTCCGGAATGGGCGTCCAGGATTCGCTCGACCACCACCTGCGGGAAGTCGGCCCCGGGCGGGACCCCGAACACGCGCGGACATTCTGATGGCTCAAACATGACAGGCAAGGCGTTCGGCGATGCGCAGCCCCGCCGGGTGGCCCATGTCGCACCAAATCCCGTCACAGACCAGGCCGTGGAGACCGTCCGTTTCCGACAGCAGGTCCCAATAGACATTCAGGGAAAACACTTTTTCGGCGACCCCATCGAGCTGGTCGGTCCTGATGACTTGCGCTCCGCCATAAATCAAGGCCCCCCCGCGTCGAATTCGCCCGTCCTCGAGGCGGAAGTCGCCAGCGCTCGACGTTCCGCGCGCCGATGATTGCGGCACGAGCGCAAGCAGCGCCTGCATTTCGGGCCGCCACGCGTCGACCAGCGCCTTGACGGGATTGCGCCCAAGCCAGGCAGCATCGGGATTGATCGTGATGACGGGAGCGTTTCCCAGGAGCGGCACCGCGGCCTTCAGTCCGCCTCCCGTTTCCAGAATGTCGGGATGTTCGCGCGAAATCGCGATGCCTTCGGATCGCAGAAAGGGCTCGATTTCCTCGGGCAAATGATGCGTGTTTGCCACGATGGTCCTGATGCCTGCGTCCCGCAGCAGTCCGATGCAATGGGCGATCATCGGCCGTCCCGCAAACGGCACCATGGGCTTGGGCGTGTCCCGGCACAGCTCGCCCATCCGCGTGCCGAAGCCGGCGGCGAAGATCATGGCAGAGCACGGCCGCCTCATGCCGCGATTTCCGGGGCCGGGAGTCCGGCGCAGAGGATCCCGCGCACATCACGGAACACGTCGTGTTGCGCCGCTTCCATGAGGCAGCGATAGACGCGCGGCACCTTTGGCAGATGGTGCGTCTTGCCGAGGTCTCTTGCCGCGCGATGAAAGATTCCGAGGATCCTCAGATTGCGCTGTGCAGAGAACGCGGCAAAGGCGGTCCGCAACGCGGCCAGCCCGTCGCCCGAGACCGACGCGTATCTTTCGATGTATCGGGCACGGAGCGCGGACGGCACCTCAGCGCGCGCATCGGTCAGGAGGGAGACAAGGTCATAGACAGGATGCGTCAGAAACGCGTCCTGGTAGTCCAGCACCCCGAGACGCGCGACGCCCTTACGATGCGGCAGGGGCATCAGGTTGTCGGCGTGAAAATCCCTGAGGGACACCGTGCTGCCGTGTGCCAGGAGGCGGGAAAGGATGTCCTCAAGCGCGGCCCGAAATTCATCAAGCGCGCCTGAATCCGCCCCCGGATAGTGTTCGTCCGCAACGCGTGTCCATTCGCACAGCATGTCCGCCCCGGGGCAATGGAGCGGCGGCGGCGGCGCATTTCGGATCGCGATCAGAATCTCGATGCAGGCATCAAGAACCTCGGCCTGCGCGTCCGGGTCCGACATCAATTCGCTTGCCGGAACGGGGCCAAGGTCTTCCAGCAACAAGAGCGCGTTGTCGGCGTCGACGCCAAGGATCTCTGGCGCGGAAAGGCCTGCCCGCCTAAGCCAGGCCGTCATTTTCAGGAAGGGGGGAACGGATGCACGATCATTTCCCGCATCCATCAATATGGCGGTCTCGCCGCCTCTTGACAGGCGGAAATAGGATCTTTGCGACAGATCGCCCGCGACTGGCTGAAACGCGGCATCATGCCAGCCTTGCGACTTCAGGAACGACGTCGCCGCGTCATGCATCAATGTCTCCGATCATCGGGATGCAATTCCGCCAGCGGTCCGATGCGGAGCGCAGCGTCACTCTGCGGCCGCTGTCCAGCACCTCGATATCCAGCAACAGTGCGT
>VYCX01000019.1:8128-15948 GCA_009843725.1 Boseongicola sp. SB0675_bin_26 | reverse complement strand
GTGCGTCGCCGGGCATTTCCTCAAGCCGGTCGGGCCACTCCACGAGGACGACGGCATTTCCAAAGGCCTCTTCGAGCCCGAGTTCGGTCACTTCGGAAGCTTCGGAAAGGCGGTAGAGATCCGCGTGCCAAACCTGGATGCCGGGCAATTCGTAGGATTGAACAAGCGTGAAGGTCGGCGAAGGCACTTCCGGTTCGGGCCGGCCCGTCCTGAGGTGCAGGGCGGAGATTGCGGCGCGCGCAAGGCAGGTCTTGCCAGCGCCGATCTGTCCCGCCAGCAGAACCGTGTCGCCAGGCCTCAGCGAACGCGCGAGGGCCTTGCCGAAGCGGTCCGTCGCGGCGGCATCGGGCAGGAAGACCGACCCATGGCAATCCGCGACGATGTCAATGCGGCCGGCACATTCAGGCGTTGGCCCCGCGCGCCCGGAGGATCTGACTCGCGAAAATGCCACTTCATGCCCTTATCGGCCGGTTTTGGCCCAGCGGCGCCCGCTCTGCGCCCCCTGCATCGGCAAAGACCTCGCGGCTCCACCGAACATCCGCGATGGCCCCGGTCCGCTCGCCCGGCCCGTTGTCCGGCGCGCCGTATTTGCGGCCATTGGAGAAGCTCAGCTCGGCGCCCGTTCGCTCAAGCAGCGTCTTGGCAATGAACATGCCGAGCCCCATGCCTTCGTAGCGCAATCGTGAATCCCGCTTCCGGCGGATCATGTACGGCTCGCCGATCTGGCTGGCCGCCATGGACGAGTATCCCGGACCGTCATCCACGATTCTCACGACGAGCTGCTCGTCGTTCCAGGAGACATCGATCCAGACGTTTGCACGGGCAAAGTCAACCGCGTTCTGGATCAGGTTGCGCAGTCCGTGAATGATTTCCGGTCGCCTGTCGATCGTGGGCTGGCGCGCATCCGTTGCGTCGGGGCCGTCGAATTCATAGTGGAGCTTCTTCCCTCGATCGGCGTGCGGCTCTGCAGATTCACGAATGACGGCGCTGATGGGTGCATGGTGGACATGCAGGTCGTCCTTTCCGGCCCGACCCATCGAGCTGAGAATGTCCCGGCATCGGTCGGCCTGGTCCCGGATGAGAATTGCGTCATCCTGCAGAGCCGGGTTGTCGTGAAGTTCCTCCAGCAGCTCGCTGCTGGCAAGCTTGATCGTTGCGAGCGGCGTTCCCAGCTCGTGTGCAGCCGCGGCGACAACGCCGCCGAGATCCGTGAGCTTTTGTTCGCGCGAGAGCGCCAGTTGCGTTGCCGCCAGCGCCTCTGACAAGGTTTGCATCTCGCCGGTCACTCTGCTGGCATAGACCGACAGGAACAAGATGCCGATCACGATGGCGACCAGGAATCCGTAAGCAAAAATCCTGGGCATCTGCATGACGGCCCCGTCCAGGGTCAGGAGCGGAAAGTGCCAGAACAGCAGGCATGTCGCCAACACAACGGCCAGCAGGGCAATGCCCCCTGCTGCGCGCGCGCTGAGCGTCATGGCGGCGATGGCGACCGGCGCAATGATAAGGAGGGCAAACGGGTTGTTCAGCCCTCCCGTCAGGAAGATCAGGAGCGCGAGCTGAAGCATGTCGAAGGCAAGCATGCCGGCGACCTCGGCTTCGGACAGGCGCTTGGCCCGCGGATAGACGGCGATGGCGAGAAGGTTGGCGGCCACGGATGCGCCGATCGCCAGCAGGCAGAGACCGAGATTCAGGTCCAGCCCGAACAGGCGCTGTGCAACGACGATCGCCGAGATCTGGCCGAGAATGGCAATCCATCTCAGAACCACCAACGTCTGGAGCCGAACCCAGTTCGTGCGCGGACCGTATGGCTGAATTGAACTTTCGGTCATGACGTTCCTTTCACGACGGATTGAATTGTAGTCCTGCGACCCGTCGGTGATCAATGACTCCGACGGTGCAAAATCCGGAGCCATAGCCTGATGCTGACCGCAATTCGCTTTGACGTGCACCTTGCACCCGCTACTGATGATGTTGGCGGGACGGCAGGCCGTTCTGCCGGTTTCCGCAAAGGCATCGCGTGGCCTGGGCCATGCCACGGAGCCCGCCTCAAGGGGCGAAACATCATGAAGCGTTCAGGACAAGCGCATCTGCAGGCGAGGGGCGGTGGTCACCCCAAGGACCTGGGAAAGCATGTCAGGGGGGCGGCATTCATGCCGGCAGCCCGTTGGCATAGCCACCCAATCCGGAAGGCCGCATGAACAGAGCCGCAATCCTGCTTGCAGGTCTCGGCCTGCTGGTCCTTGTGAGCGGAACCGCACTCTATGCGTTCCTGAGCGCAAGATCCGAATGTGACGTCTCTTCTGCGGTCGGCGCAACGATCGGAGGCCCCTTCGAGCTTGTCGACAGGGAGGGCGAACTGGTGACGGACGTGGACGTGCTGGACCGTCCGGCACTGGTCTACTTCGGATACACCTTTTGTCCCGACGTCTGCCCGTTTGACATGGCGCGGAACGCGCTTGCTGCCGATCTTCTGGCGGAACAGGGGCACGACATCGCCCTCGTGTTCATCTCCGTTGACCCCGAGCGGGACACGCCTGAAGTGCTGGGCCAGTATGCCGATGACATGTTTCCGGAGATGGTTGCGCTCACGGGTAGCGCGGAGCAGGTCAAGGCCGCGGCCAAGGCTTATCGCGCATATTTTGCAAAGGGCGAGGGAAGCGGTGAATTCTATCTCGTTGACCACTCCACCTTCACCTACCTGATGTTCCCCGGCAACGAGCTCGGCACGTATTTTCGCCGCGAGGACAGGTCTGAGGGAATCGCGGAAGCCGCGGCATGCCTCATCGGGTCTTGAGGATTTGACGACCGGCGGGCGAGCGAATAGCCTTGCCGGAACCGAATCCGATTGAAGAGATGCCGGAAGAGATTGGACCAGACCCATCGCTCCTGATCGTTGACGATGACGAGCCGTTTCTGAGGCGCTTGGCCCGGGCAATGGAAAAACGGGGCTTTGACGTCGAAACGGCCGACTCGGTCGCCGCCGGCAGGGCGGCTGCGGCCACACGGCCTCCGGCATACGCGGTTGTCGACTTGCGGCTTGAAGACGGAAATGGCCTGGACGTGGTCGAGAGCATTCGCGAACGCAGGAATGACAGCCGCATCGTCGTTCTGACGGGCTACGGCGCGATTGCCACGGCTGTGGCAGCGGTCAAGATCGGCGCGACGGACTATCTGTCAAAGCCGGCGGATGCCAATGACGTTACGGCGGCGCTTCTGGCGCCGGAGGGCGAATTGCCCCCGCCGCCGACCGATCCGATGAGCGCCGACCGGGTTCGTTGGGAGCATATCCAGCGGGTCTACGAGCTGTGCGGCCGGAACGTCAGCGAGACGGCGCGGCGCCTGAACATGCATCGGCGCACGCTTCAGCGCATTCTGGCCAAGCGGTCACCGCGCTGAACTATCCCATTTCTGCCAACAGTGTGTTGTGCCGCTCCACAAATGCCAGACGTGACTCGATGGGTGGCCTTAGCAGGATCGAGAGGCCCTTCACCAGGGACATGTCCGGACGCCCGAAGAACCTGTTTGCCTCGGATTCGGCGAAGCCTGCAATTTGCGTCGCCTCGAACCAGGCAGACATCCTGTCCGCCCTCTTGATCCTGGACTTGACCGTCCTTGGCACTGCGGCCGGCAGGCCGAAGCGGAGATGGATCGCGGCCGTGAGGCGGTCGTCCAGCGCAGAGTATCCGGGGCCGACCGAGGACTTGACGGGCGCGATCATGTCGCCGATCACGTATTCCGGCGCGTCGTGCAGGAGTGCCGCAAGCCGCCACTTTGCAGGAGCCTTCGGCACGAGGCGCGTGAAAAGGGTCTCCACCAGCAACGAGTGTTCGGCGACGGAGTAGGGATACTCCCCTTTTGTCTGACCGTTCCAGCGGGCAACGAAGGCCAGCCCGTGCGCGATGTCCTCGATCTCGATGTCGACAGGTGTCGGATCCAGAAGATCCAGTCTTCGTCCGGACAGCATTCGCTGCCATGCTCGGGGTTCCGCTTTCCTGGGGGCCATGACGCGCAGTCGTGCACCAATGTCGACGGCACGGTCAAGAGCATTTGAAATTGGCGCCGGCCGCGATTCAGGGCGAAACGCGGGACGTGCAGCCCGTCTCGGGAATGCCGCCCTGGCTTGCCCGCATGTCTGCCCTCAGGCTCCGCGCCGACAGCCGACGCGGACGGCCTGGACCCGCTCTTTCCCGGCCGGCGTTCATGCAAGGCCATTCGAGGAGCGTGACGCGGCGGCGGCGGCCCGTTCCCCGCCAACCTTGGTTGTCGGGGGAATATGCCGGTGCTAAACGACCGCGAAACGCGGTCGAGGGGAGCTGGAGAACATGCCCAAGGATTACGTCGTGAAGGACATTTCGCTGGCTGATTTCGGGCGCAAGGAACTGGACATTGCCGAGACGGAAATGCCGGGCCTAATGGCGATCCGGGAGGAATACGGAAAGCGGAAACCCCTCTCGGGCGCAAGAATCGCCGGCTCCCTGCACATGACGGTCCAGACGGCCGTCCTGATCGAAACGCTCAAGGCGCTTGGGGCCGACGTTCGCTGGGCGTCGTGCAACATATTCTCTACGCAGGACCACGCGGCGGCCGTGATCGCCGCCGGCGGCACCCCGGTGTTCGCCGTGAAGGGCGAAACGCTCGAAGAGTACTGGTCCTACACGGACCAGATCTTCCAGTTCCCGGAAGGCGGGGCGAACATGATATTGGATGATGGCGGTGACGCGACGCTCTACATCCTTACCGGCGCGCGCGTCGAGGAGGGCGACAGCGACCTCATTGCGGTTCCCGCAAGCGAGGAGGAAGAAGCCCTCTACGCCCAGATCAGGAAACGCCAGGCGAAGAGCCCCGGCTGGTTCGTGAAGCAGCGCGCCATGATTCAGGGGGTCACGGAGGAGACGACGACGGGCGTAAACCGCCTGTACAAGATGGTGGAGGACGGCCAGCTGCCGTTTCCCGCGATCAACGTCAACGACAGTGTCACGAAGTCCAAGTTCGACAACAAGTACGGTTGCCGGGAAAGTCTCGTCGACGGCATCCGGCGTGCGACGGACACGATGATGGCTGGAAAGGTCGCCGTGGTTTGCGGCTATGGAGACGTTGGGAAGGGATCCGCGGCATCGCTTCGCGGTGCGGGCGCGAGGGTCAAGGTGACCGAAATCGATCCGATCTGCGCCCTGCAGGCGGCGATGGACGGTTACGAGGTGGTTCTGCTGGAAGAGAGTCTTGACGCCGACATCTTCGTCACGACGACCGGCAACAAGGACGTCATTCGCATTGAGCACATGCGCGAGATGAAGGACATGGCGATCGTCGGCAACATCGGACACTTCGACAACGAGATCCAGGTTGCCAGCCTGAGAAACCACAAGTGGACCAACATCAAGGAGCAGGTGGACATGATCGAGATGCCTTCGGGCAACCGGATCATCCTGCTGTCCGAGGGCCGGCTCCTGAATCTTGGCAACGCCACCGGACATCCAAGCTTCGTCATGTCGGCGAGTTTCACCAACCAGGTCCTGGCGCAGATCGAGCTGTTCACGAAGGGCAGCAACTATGGCAATGAGGTCTGCATTCTGCCCAAGCACCTCGACGAAAAGGTCGCGAGACTTCACCTGGACCGGATTGGCGCAAAGCTCACGATGCTTGACAGCGAACAGGCAAGCTATATCGGCGTGAAACAGGACGGCCCGTTCAAGCCCGAACACTACCGATACTGAGAGACCGACAACAGCTGTCAAGTTGACCGATCCTCATGCGCATGCGGCGGTCTTCCAATGCGCCGGCACCAACGGCTGCGACGTGATCTCCCTGTCGCGCCGCATTCCCATCGTTCCCTGCCGGCCTTCGTCGTCCACTGCTTCAAGCCAGCAGCCTGCGCCTGCCCATCGCCACAAGACGATGTAGACGCCCGTCCTGGATGCACCCTTCGCGCAGCCTCGGATCACGAGGCCCGCGAAGCCATCTGCCATTGGCTAGTGAGCGAAGCCTTGGGCCGGAACCGCTGTCCCATCGGTCATCTTGGTACGCCAGCCAGGTCCGCCCGCACGTTTCCTGACATTCCGCGCCTTTCAAGCTGAGATGAGTTGCGGGTGTCGAAAACCGGCCCGAGATCGGCGCGGCAGGACACCAAGACGGTGGGTTGAAGGCTGTCGGCCCGGTTCGCTTCACGCAAGGCAGTGGCTGGGCTCAATGCGGCGTAGAGCGCAGGCTTTCCCTTTGCATTGAATCGTCCGCCAAAGGGCTCGGCGCCACGGCCCGACAGAGAATCGCGCGCGTCGATCAGCGGCATCAGGCAAAGACGCCCGCGTCCACGGCGTCGATGTATTCCAAAACCTGTCCAGCCTTGCCTTCCTGCACCAACTGCATTGCGGTACGCCCATCAAGGCCGGGCAGGGGTTCTGACCGGAACCAGGCGTATGCCGTGAGTTCCGAGCCGAAGCGGGGCTCGACCTTGTTGAGGACTTCCAACGGCTCCCGCAGGCGGCGTTGTGTCTTGTCCGAATTGATCCTGGTGCGGCGCTGCAGGGCATCTTTGCTCAGCCCCACCGTCTGGGTCACGTCTTCAGAGGATGTGCGCAGGGCGGCGGCGATCCTGCGGGGCTCGAGTTGCCCACTTTCGGCAAACTGCAAGATGTGCATTTTCTCGGCCGCGCCAAAGATTTTCACGGTGAATTGCGTAATGCTAGCCGAATTTCAAGGGGACTTGTGTAGCTGGAATCCACGAGCTTCCCGCCCGTCATCCGCGTCGCGCCATCCTGAATTTCCGGTTCAATATGTAATCGCGAATCAGTTGTTCAAGAGGGTATGCTTGTCTCATGCAGACGTCTTTGTCAGAGTGGACGCGGTGCTCCCTTGCATCTGGGATGGAAAATTAGGGAGAATGACATGACCGACAAGCAACGCACCATGTCGCCAGACGAAATCGCGGATGCGGCAGAACGTCTTTACGAAGACAAGTTTCGCAGTCAGTACGAAAGTTCGCACAAGGGCGAGTTCCTGGCAATCGACGTGTTCAACGAAGAGGCCCATTTCGGGAAATATCCCGAGGACGCCATGGAAGCAGCCGAACGCGCCGTCCCTGACGGGACATTCTTCCTCGTTCGCATTGGTGAGCCCGCTGCCTTCAACGCAGGATATACCTGTGAGCAGAACGATACCGTGGGAAGGCCGATTCGACGATACCCATACCGCGACGCTGGACTTCAACCTGCATAGGATTCCAGACGGGAAGCAATTCCAGACAACAGGCATAATTGACACCGGATTTACAGGCTTCGTTCAAATTCCGCGGGCTACGGGCGAAGAACTGGGATATGTCGACGAACCGCGCATGTACGCAAGATATTTTCTCGCCAACCGCGAAGAACAGGAAGTCATCGTGACATTGGCAAATGTCACTGTTGGTCGTGAAACTCGCAATGGCGCTTGTTTGATTCCGCTGGCTGGCGACAGTTTGACACTAATCGGCATGGACTTCCTTAGGCGTTTCCACAGGAAGTTGATCATCTCGTACAGGACCGGGATTCGTCTTGAGGTTGATTGACAGGAGTGCCGCCTCTTTCTCCGTCTGTCGCGGACTTAGATATGCTATCGCGGACCGGCAGTCAGTAGGCTTTGCGGATCATGATACATTCCCATTTCAAGCCGTGACAGGGTTTGCGAGTTTGCGTCACATGGACTGTCTCTGCCAGTGGTGTCGCACGGCTCCTTGAAAAACTGGCGTTTCAGGTGCCTTGAGGGCTGCAACAGCGTCCGCAATCCCACCCACGATTGCCACGCCTTCAGAAATTGTATTCCAGGCTTATCCCGACAAAGCTGTC
>VYCX01000019.1:0-8118 GCA_009843725.1 Boseongicola sp. SB0675_bin_26 | reverse complement strand
GCTGTCACGACTCGTGTCGCGGACGGTCTCGTCGGATTCGAACCCGATGTGAGCGATCGATTCCACGTGCAGCGACAGGCTGTCCGAGAGTCGACGGTTGAACTCGGCATTGAAGACGCGGCTGCCGGTTTCACGAGAGTCGAGAACCCCGAGAAAGAAGTCCGTCCCATGCTCGTCATTCAAGCCGAGGCGCGCGCCCAGGAAGACGGAATTTGCGAGCGCATCGGTTGCATTTCGCCCGCGGTCGTCACGGAGCCACTCGGCAAACAGGCTCAAGTCGGAATTGGTGTCCCATGGGCCGTTGATGATGTACTCGCCACCCATGATCGAAGCCGTGTAGTCCTCCTCCTGCATCGCCCGGTTCTGCCCGCCGATGCGACGGATCGCTTCCAGCTTGAGCAGAACCGGCCCCGTCGTGATCTGGCCATCCAGCCCGTACTGGCGAATTTGCTCGTAATGCGGCGCCAGGACCACGAGGGGCGGCGACTGACCCAAGACGGCAGGCCTGAAGGCAGGCTCGCGGCTGGTGCCGTCAAACACGCTCAACCCGATGTCAAGCGCCCCGAAACTGTTGCTGTAACGGCCCGCGAGATCGACATGCCATTCCTCGTCTGCGGACTCGTACGTGGCGCGACCGTTGTCGACGACCGGCAGTGCGCGAAACCGGCCATGCTCGCCCGGAAAGGTGCGCTTTCGATGCCCGGTCAGCCCGAACAGTTCAAGCACCCCCCAGTCCCCGGACAAGGTGAAGTGCGCCATCGGCTGGCCAAGCTTGCTCTTGGCGTTCGGGTGCTCGACCAGGTCCGTCTGGTTGATGATGTCCACCAGCGACCGCGCCTCCGCGACGCCCCAGAAGACCCGGTCGATGCCCAGGCGCAGTTCCCATTCGCCATCGCCCGCATCGCCGTATGTGAGAAAGTAGGCTTCCCGCAAGTCGGCATGCGTGCGTTCCGGATCCCCGGCATCGAAGCGCAGGAAGGGCGTAATCGTGAAGCTGCCGCCGCCGTCTCCCTCGATATAGGCGGTGGTTTCCAGGCTGAGGCCGCTTGCATGCGACCGCTGTCCGGGATGAATCCCGGATTCGGGGAAGATCCGCGATTCCGCTGAGACCTTTCCGAACACGTCCATCCGGTCGGAAAGCCAGGATTCGGCATGTGCAGGCCTTGGCGCGAGGGAAAGCAGCGCCCACAGCAATGCGGAGGCATGAATCAACCGGTTCGCCATCATCACATCCCCAACTCCGCTCCGAGTCGCACCGCCAGCCCCCTTTCCCTGCAGCGCAGGCAGTTCCTGGCAGAGAGGGCAGCGAGGAAGAGCGGATTCCTGTCTTCCGGTCGGTCCTCCGGCCCGGACACGACGCAAACCCTGCTACATGACGAATTTGCAGAGCGTGGCGCGCGTTGCAAGCATTTTCTTCCGGGCTCCGCCTTTCGCCGTGCAACCCTCGACCCGGGACGGGAGTTCCCGCGCCATGCTGCGCGGCGGTGCCGTGCGCCAGCCCATGCCTGCGCCCGCGATGACGCACACCGCCGATCGTCGCGGGGATTTCGACAGGTGGGCTGCTGGTGCGGACCGCTGCACGGGCCGACGGCAGGCAATGCATGGCATGGATCGAAAGGCCGGGCAGACAGCCACATCAAACGGGTTGCCGTTGTTTCGCAAGCCGGATACGAGATTTCCGAAGGATTGAGCTATGGTCCAGTCGTTGGAACATATCCGTGAACGCGAGACGGCTCCAAAGCCACTGGAGCGTCATGGGCGCCAACCCCTTCCCCGCCATCGCGCGCGGTCTTCCGGACAGGCGTTGGGCGGATCTCAGTCACCGGACAGCGTTGGACGGGGCAACGTGAACGACGCATTCGAGAACAACCTTGGGCAATTCGGGCCTGGAAAGACCGCACAAGCCGAATTCAGATCCCCCGTGCATCCACGCGAGTCGAGGCGATGACGCGCGAACTTCTGGACCGTTACATCGCTTTCGTCCTGCGATTCCGTTGGCTGGTTCTCGCGATTGCCGCGCTGTTCATGATCGCGGCATCGGCGGGCTTGCCCGGCCTGACCGTTTCCGGCAGCTATCGCGTGCTTTTCGGCGCGGACAATCCCCACCTCCTCGAATTCGACAAGGTGCAGGACACCTACTCCGCGTCACGGTCGGCGCTGATTGCCGTCGCGCCCGCGGAAGGATCGGTCTTCACCCGCGAGGCCCTCGGCGCTGTCGAGGAGCTGACGGAGGCCGCATGGCAGACGCCGCATTCGGTCCGGGTGTCCTCGCTGACCAACTATTTCCATAGCGAAGCGGTGGAGGACGATCTCACGATCGAACCCCTGGTCGAAGGCGCGGCGTCCTTGAGCGACGCTGACCTGGACCGGATCCGGACAATCGCCCTGAACCAGCCGGAACTGGTCGGACAGCTGGTGGCGGAGGACGGAAATGTCGCCGCGCTGGTCGTCGATTTCATCCTGTCCGAGCCCGAGGAGCCCGCGTGGGCCGAAATCTCGGACTATCTCGGAGGGCTGCTCGACGAGGCCAGAACGGCGCATCCGGGCCTTTCCTTTTTCCTGACCGGCAACGTGATCCTGAACCAGACGTTCGAAGACGCCGGACGGGATGCGGAGAGCCTCATCCCTGTCGTGTTTTTCGTCGTCATAGCCATAGCAGCCCTTCTTCTGAGGTCCGCATACGCGGCCGTAGCCTTGGCCGTCGTCGTTGTGTTCGTCGTTCTGACTGCCGTTGGGGTCGCGGGCTGGTTCCACACGATGCTCACGCCAATCAGCGCGAGCGTGCCGATCATAGTCATGGCCGTCGGGGTCGCCCATTCCATTCACATCGTGACTACGGCACAGGCCGGCATGCGCGAAGGCCTGGAACGAAACGCGGCGCTCTCGGCCTCCCTTCGCGAAAACATGTATCCGGTGTTCCTGACGTCCGCCACGACCGCGATCGGATTCCTCAGCCTGAACACGTCGAATTCGCCGCCGTTTCATGTTCTCGGCAATCTGGTGGCGCTTGGCGTGCTGTTCACGTTCATCTATTCCGTGACGCTTCTGCCGGCGCTGCTTTCGATCCTGCCGCTGCGCCCTTCCCGCTCCCGTGCCGGACGCGCGGGATTCTTCGAACGCCTGGGAGACTTCGTCGTCGCCCGTCGCAAACCCCTTCTGTGGTCCGGGCTTCTCGTGGTCGCGGCGCTGGCGTCGGGCCTGCCCCGAAACGAAGCGAGCGACAACTGGCTGCACCACTTCGACGAACGCTACGCCTTTCGCACGGACACCGAATTCATCGTCGAGAACCTGACCGGGCTGGACCGGCTCGACTATTCGTTGAGTTCAGGGACCGAGGGCGGCATCACCGATCCGGAATACCTGCGCAAGGTCGACGCCTTCGCCGAGTGGTACCGCGCACAGCCCGAAGTGCGTCACGTTCAGGCCTTTCCGGACATCATGAAGCGCGTCAACAAGAACTTGCACGGGGATGATCCAGCGTTCTACCGAATACCGGAGGAGCCGGATCTTGCCGCCCAGCTTCTGCTGCTCTACGAGTTCTCGCTGCCCTTTGGCGCTGACCTGAACGACCGCATCGACATCGCGAAGTCGGCCACGCGAATGACAGTGGCGCTGGACAACACGTCCACCAAGGACCATCTTGACATCGACGCGCGCGCCCAAGCCTGGTTGCAGGCCAACGCGCCCGATCTCGCGAGCCCGGCCTCGGGCTTCACCATGATCTCCGCACATTTGTCGGACAGGAACGTCGAAAGCATGCTGAGGAGCACGATTCTTGCCACGGGCCTCATTTCGCTGATCCTGCTCGTGGTCTTCCGAAACATCCGTGTCGGCCTGATCTGTCTGGTGCCCAACTTCGTTCCGGCGGCGATGACGTTCGGCCTGTGGGGATACCTTTCCGGCGTGATCGGCCTCGGTGCATCCGTGGTGGTCGCGGTCGCCATTGGCATCATCGTCGACGACACCATTCACTTTGTCTCCAAGTACATGAGCGGCCGTCAGCAGGGCCTGTCATCGGCGGAGGCGGTTCGTGCAACGTTTCGCGCCGTGGGGCCGGCATTGTGGGCCACCACCGCCATTCTGACAGCCGGCTTCCTGGTGTTCGCCTCGTCGGGATACGAGCCGAGCTGGACGCTCGGCGTCCTGGTGGCAGTCACGATATCCTTCGCGCTTGTCGCCGACCTCTTGCTTCTCCCCGCCCTGCTGATGGCCGTCGATCGCGGGAATCGATAGGGCCCTTCACGGGATGACCGCCAGGAGATCGCGCAATGCCGCCAACACTTGAGAAGGCAAGGCCATGATGTCGCGGCCCGCCCGGTTGAATCCCGTCCCGTTGACGCGGACGACCACTGCCTGCCGTGCCTTCCGGCGAAAGCCGGCGCCTCAAGCGGTTTCAGGCACGGCACTTGACCGGCAGCGTGGATCAGCGTCGGACGGACGGCACCATACGAGGCTCCCAGGGTTGCCTCGCCGGCGAACGGGGCGGAAAGCGGCGGCGCAATGTGGTTCGGCGACAGGCATCGGTGCCGTCAGTCTGAATTGCCGCTTTGGCCTGTCCCGCGGGGCCGTGCTGCTTGGGTCAAGCCGGACTCTGGCCCGTGTCTCTCAGTGCAGGACTTGCAGATCATGGTCCGCCGTGCCGGGAGAGCCTGAACAAGGCGGAAACCGGCAGGTTCTGCTGACGCGCAATCGTGTGTTGAGCCTCGTTCGACGGACGACCATGTTGGTCGGGTCAACCCCTTGGCAGTACGCCTCGCTTCCACCCTGGCTCGGGATTGGCGATCATGCGCGAGGCCAAGCCCTCGGGGCGTTTCTTTGGCGCGGGGTTTGCTGCGGGTCGGACAGATGAAAGCCGTGCATTCCCGAGGCGTTCGCCCAAGGACGGGGGCCGGTTCGGTCATGGCGCGGACAACGCTCAAGCGGATTGCGGCCCTGGCGCTCGTTCTCGCGTTCCTGGCCGGGCCCGTGCTGGCAGAACGGTACAAGGGCTTCCCGCGCGGACACGCCCTGATCACCGCTTCCGAACTGAAGTCCATGCTGGAAAGCCCGGGTCCAAAGCCCGTGGTGCTTGCCGCCGTCGGGAAGCTGTCCTGGCTGGCCGGACGCATTCCCGGTGCCTACCACGCTCCGCGACGCTCCTATACCGACAGGGAAGGCATGGCGGTCAGCCGAAAGCAGTTCCAGCGCTTCGCGCGCAGGCACGGCATCGACGAGAGTTCCCAGGTTGTCGTGTACGACGAGAAATACGACGCAGCCCGGCTTTGGTGGCTGTTCTTCCTGTACGGCAAGACCGACGTCCGGCTGCTTGACGGCGGCATGGCCGCATGGCGGGAAGCGGGCCATGGCGTCGACCGCGGGTTCGGCCGGTCGCCGCCGGGCGGAGGGCGTTTCGTCGCGTCTCCCGCGCTTGACGGCTGGGTCGCCGACATTGAGGACGTTGCCGAGGCCGCGACAGACGGCATTCCGATCTGGGACACGCGAGACCTGCCCGAATGGAACGGGGCGTCGATCGGCGGACTTCCTCCCGGTCGCATAGACCGGGCGCGCTTCATCGGCTGGAAGGCGTTCCGCAGGGCCGACGAGGGACGGCCGTCCGAGTTCCGGACCGCTGCAGAGACCTCCGCCGTTCTTGATGCGGCGGGCTTCGATCCCGGGACCGACCACATCTTCTATTGTCATTCCGGCGTACGAGCGGCCACTCCGTTGCTTGCGCTCTATCTCATGGGCTATCCGACCGAGCGTCTGCGCCTCTACGACGGTTCCTGGATCGACTGGAGCCGGCAGCGCCTTCGCAACCGTTGAGTCGCGCGGCGATGCGTCGTCCCTGCGGACGTCGAAAGGCTGTTCCCGATTGCCGGCAACGGCCGTGACACTGTGCCGGCATCGATCCGAACGTCCCGTCAGCGGACCAAAACGGCCCTGAAGTCATTGACGTTCGTGCCGGTCGGGCCTGGCGTGAACAGGTCTCCAAGCGCATCAAGCCCTGTCCAGCTGTCGTGCAAGGCAAGAAGCGATCCAGGATCCATTCTCGCCTTGCGCAGCCGTTCCCAGGTCCGGCCATCCACAAACGCACCGGCGCAGCTTTCGGTGCCATCAATCCCGTCCGTATCTGCGGCGAGAGCGGTTACGTCCAGCCCTTCCACGCCACCGGCAAACGCAAGCAGGAACTCGGTGTTTCGCCCTCCGCGCCCTCCGCCAACGTCAACTGTCACCGTAGTCTCTCCTCCGGACAGGATCACCGCGGGCGTTGCGAACGGGCGGTCGCGAAGCCTTGTCTCCCGGGCGATCGCGGCGTGGACACGCCCGACATCGCGCGCCTCGCCCTCCACGGCATCGGACAGGATGAAGGCACGAATGCCGAGCCGCTCCGCGCGAGCCGCCGCCGCTTCGAGGGAGATTCTTGCCGACGCAACGATCGAAACCGTGTTGCGGGCAAACCGCTTGTCGTCCGGGGACGGGGCATCCGTCGCGGAGTCAAGATAGTCGCGGATCCGGCCGGGCAACTTGATCTGATGGGCTTCGACAAGCCCCCGCGCTGCGTCCAGCCCGGCTCGATCCGGCACGGTCGGTCCCGACGCAACCTGGGCTGGATCGTCTCCCGGCACGTCGGACACGATCAGGCTGACGACGCGTGCGGGATGTGCCGCCAGCGCCAGCCGACCGCCCTTGATCGTGCTGACATGCCTTCGGACGGCATTCATGGCCGAAATGGGAGCGCCGGAATTCAGGAGTGCGTGGTTAAGCGCCTGCTCGTCCCGAAGCGTCAATCCGTCGGGAGGCGCCGGCAACAGCGCCGACCCGCCGCCGCAGACGAGCGCGACAACAAGATCTTCTTCCGTCAATCCTGACACGGCGTCGAGAAGCGCCTTGCTGGCCACGATCCCCGCTTCGTCCGGAACCGGATGGGAGGCGGTCAGCACGCGAACGCTGCGGGTCGGAACAGCAAATCCGTACCGGGTCACGACCACGCCTTCGAGCGGGGCGTCCCATAGTTTCTCGAGGGCCGCGGCCATCTGCGCCGCGCCCTTGCCGGCCCCTACAACCACAGTTCGGCCTCTTGGCTTGCCTGGCAGATGCCGGGCCAGCACCTTGCCGGGATCGGCAGCAGCAACGGCAGCATCGAACAGGCCGGTCAGGAATGCCTTGTCGTCAGGGGCGATCATGCGTGCGTGACATCGTTTCGGGTTCGCCTGGGACAGGCAAATGCGCCCGCGCAGTTCGCGCGGGCATGCAGGCCTGACGGCAGGCAGACGCCCAAATTGAGGTTCATCCGGCGAGGGAATGGCCCCGGCACAGCGGCCGCGATGCCGGGACCTTGGCTCAGAGGAGCCCGAGAACGGCGCCCATGACGGCGCAACCGAACGTCGCGTAGCCGCCGTCGATCAGCGTCAGATTGAACGGCCTGTCGCCATACGCGTTGTTGATCATTATCCACGGTGAAATGAAGAACAGTCCGACACCCAATCCACCGACAAGGCCGGCCGCAAGCGTGTCGATCCCGGACATGGCAAACGTGTGCCGCATCATGCCCGCCACCAGGAGCATCGCTATTCCCGCCAGAATGAACGGCGTCTTGCTCTGATTGGCAGGCTGGCCGTTTTCGTCCACCTCGATGCCTGAAGCGGCAACCCATTGCTTGGACAGAGCCATGTACCAAGCGGCGCCAAAGGCAAAGCCGGCGATCGCGGCCGCGATTACGCTGATGATTTCCATTGTATCCTCCTTGTCGGACGTGGCGGCAGCCTATGCGCAATTCGGCCGTCTGGCCAGAATTTCTCAGGGACTTATCCCGCCCATCCTGCATATGAGGTCCCACTCCGCATCCCGCACGGGCTGCACTGACAGGCGGGAATTCTTGACGAGCACCATTTCGGCAAGGCGCGGTTCCTGCTTGACTTGCTCAAGCGACACCGGAGTCTTGAGTGGCATGATGGCCTTGATGTCCACACATTCCCACCGCGCATCATCCGTGGTGCTGTCGGGATGGGCTTCGGCGACGACTTCGACGGTTCCGACAATCTCCCTGTCCTTTTGCGAGTGATAGAAGAACCCCCGGTCCCCGACCTTCATTTGGCGCATGTAGTTCCGTGCATGGTAATTTCGGACCCCGTCCCATTC
>VYCX01000403.1 GCA_009843725.1 Boseongicola sp. SB0675_bin_26 | reverse complement strand
AGGATGCCATGATTCGGGAAGGAATGGAATCTTTTGTTTTTAACTAACCACTAGGCAAGAAGGATGAAGACGGCGTGCCATTCGAGAACGATCAGGTGCGCAACGCGGACGTGGTCTGCGACGTCGTCACCCGGCAAGGCGCGACCCGGCTGATCGGACTGGCGCAGGATCTCGCCAAGGTCGCGATCTCAGGGTCGGACATGGGAGCAGCGCAGTTGGGTCCGCAGTTGCGCTTTCTGGGGCTGCAACCTTAGCCGGAAGGCTCCAGAGCCCAGGAAGGGCAGGGCGCTTTCGCAGCAGTGGACGGCGAGTTCGGCCCCCGGAATTCCCGACCGGATCCAGATCTCGCGACGGTCGGGCGCTCTCGCGCTGGAATCGAACCGGGTCATGCCGCGAACCTTCGGGTCTGGTGAATGCCAGGACACATGAACGGGAGGGGCTCAGGCATCGGCTGGACATTCCGCCGGCAGTCCCGCCTCCACGTCGACGGTCGAATCCCCTGCAATCCGGAAATCGGCCCGAAGCCCGTTCGCGCGGCAAAGCGCGATTCCGCCGGCGGAGTCCCAGATGCCGTCGCAGCCGATCTCGAGGTATCCCGACAGCCGGCCGAGCGCGACGAAGAGGAGGGAGACCGCGCAGGACCCGAGCGACACGATGTTGAATCCCCGGGATTCGATCCTGCTCTCCAGCAACGCCCGCTCGGCGCCGTTCCAGTTCGCGTTGCGCCCGACGCCAAAGCAGGGTCGCGGCGGCCCGTCCGCCAGGACGGTCGTTCCGCGGACCTCGAATCCGATTCCGGGTCCGCCGGCCGCGGACAGCCCGAGGGCCGGGGCATGAATGCCGCCCAGGTGCGGCACGTCACCCTTCATCCGGGCAATGGAAATGCACCAGAGCGGCAGCCCGGAAAGGAAGTTCGACGTCCCGTCGATGGGGTCGATCGTCCAGTATGTCCCGGCCGGCCTTCCGCCCAGCTCCTCTCCGCACAGGCCGTCACCGGGAAACGCCAGGCGCAGCCGCTCGCACAACGCGATCTCCAGCGCCCGGTCCGCGTCCGAGACGAGGTCCCCGGGCGACTTTTCCCGGATGCGGCGCTGGTCGATCCGGTCAAACATGCCGAGCGCCTGCTTTCCGGCGGCGTCCAGGATCGCCATGACCGTATCGATGTCCTGCCGCCCGGCGGTCCTTTGCGGGTCGGCCGTCATCCGCGAAACCCCGACGCCTTCAGCCAGTCCAGCACGAAGGGCGCATCGTCCGTCTGGATCACGCTGGCGCCGTGCGCGATCCAGAAGCCGTAGACGCTGTCCGGGGCGATTCTCCCGAGTTCGCAGCTTCGCCCCCCGTTCCATTGATGGTGCCCGGGAATGTGCGGGTTGACGAAGAGCGTGTTCACGAAGAGACGCAGGTTCCTCTCGGCCGCGATCCGGCGGGCCTCCTGCGAGAACAGGGGGCCGCCATCGATCGTCATGCCCCTGCGGGCCAGGAGATTGTAACCCGCGTCCTTGCCGAACCCGTAGTCCACGATGCACTCGACGCAGTTCGGAGACAGGATTTCGCAGGCGGTCCTCATGCCTTCAAGGCCGTCCCGGCTGTCGATCAGTACTGGAATGAAGTCGACAGGATGCGGGGTCCTTGAGATGATCTCGGCAACGCGTTCGAACCGGGTCGCGTCTCCCAGGTTCGACTTGACCGTGAGCTGGCCGGAAACGCCCGTGTCCGCAGCGATTCGCGCGATTTCCGGAATCGCCTCGATGCCGGTCTTCAGTTCCACGTTGACGAGCATTTCGTCGCCCAGGGCCAGGAACGCCTCCTCGAGGGTTGGAACCCTTGCAGCGAATTCCTGTCGGGTTTCCGGATGGACAAGCGGCACCTCCCTGAGATCCGAATGCCTGCATGACGCGACTTCGCCCCTGGCCGCCGTGGTGCGGTCCAGAGTCGGGTCGTGCATGACAATGGCGGTTCCGTCCGACGTGAACTGCACGTCGATCTCGACAAGGTCGCAGCCGATCCGGCGGGCACGCTCGATCGCCGGCACCGAGTTTTCGGGAAGGATGACACGGCCCTCGTCAAGGAACGCGCCGCGGTGCGCCATCACGAACACTTCGCCGGGGTTGCCGTTCGGGTTGCGGAAGCGTTCCGCCAGGCTGGTTGCCGGTTTCTGCAAGGCTCTCTCTCCGTTCATTTCCCGCCGCCCAGTCCGTACCTGTCGGCAAGCGTGACTATGCCGAGCGAGAACGCCATGATGAGCGAGATGTAGACCAGGTTGATCGCGGCCTGCTCCGGGTTGGCCGACCGGGCGCCTTCGAACAGCGCGATGGACAGCGGCTTGTTGTTCACGTTGAACAGGAACGCCGACATGGAGTACTCGCTCAGGATTCCGTTCAGCGTCATTGCCGCGATGAGGATCATGACCGGCAGGACCAGGGGGATTGTCACCCGCAGGAACCGGTAGGACGCGGGCGCGCCCAGTGACTGCGCGGCCTCGTTCAGGGCGGGATCGAGGGAGAAGAACGCGGCCCGCAGGAAACGCATCATGATGGGAATGCTCACGACGGCATAGCCGATCGGCAGGATCCAGAAGCCTCCCAGGAGAACGCGGTTCGCGACAAGGAGGTTCGGCTCGTCGTAGGTCAGGATCAGCCCGATCGCGATGAATGGCGCGGGCAGGATCCACGGCGCCATGAAGGAGAGATCAAGCGAGGTCGTGCCGATGTTCGCGTGCCTGTGCGCAAGGTTGACGACGAAGAGGCTGATCATGATCCCGGCCATCGTGGCGCTGGCGCCCATGAGCAGGCTGTTCTTGAGCGGGACGAACGCCGTGCTCTGCGAGAACACGGTGACATAGTTCTGCAAGGTGAAGCTGGTGGGCAGCACCTCCGTCGCGATGGACCTGGCGGGCGCAAACGAGAAAAGAACGACCAGCGCGATCGGGACCAGCTGGATGACCGCGATGGCATAGGCGGCCGCGTGAACCGCCAAGTTGACGACGGGACTGGCAATGCTGATGCGCTCGATGGGCACGGGCGTCTTCGACCCCCCGACATAGCTGCCCCGCCGCTCCACGTACTGCATTGCGGCAATGCAGAGGATCACGGCGAGTCCGAGCCCGATCGACAGCATGGCGGCCATGTCCGGCCGCCTGAGCGAGTTCAGCGTCAGGATCAGCTCCGTGACCATGTCGAACCGGCGCCCGCCGAGGACCGACGGAATCGCGAACGAGCCGAGAGACTTGTAGGTGACAAGCAGGGTCGTCGCGAAGATCGTCGGCAAGAGGACGGGAAGCACGACCCTGACGAAGGCTTCCATGTTGGAGGCGCCGAGGCCTCTCGCCGCCTCGACGGTCGAGTAGTCCACACGGCGGATCGCCGCCCTCAGGAACAGGAAATGAAAGCTCGTCAGGAGGAAGGTGTGCGCGAAGACGACCGCCAGCGTGCCCGTGAACCAGTCATTCGGCAATGCTGGCCAGACGGATTGCAGCAACCTGGTGAGCGCGCCGGTCTGGCCGTAGACGAAGCCGTAGCCGGTCGCTGCGGCCACGGAAACGAAAATCAGCGGCGTCGAATAGGCAAACCGGAGGAACCCCCGGCCGCCGACCCTGAGGTATTCGAGGACCGCGACCTGGAAGATCCCGATCACGTTCACCGTGATGACTGACAGGCCGGTAACGACAAGCGTGTTGACGATGGCGGTCCGGACACGGCGCGATCCGGCCAGTTCGCCGATCGCTCCGAGGCCGATGTCTCCTTCGGGCGCGAACGCGAACCGGAGGACCGAGAAGATGGGTGCGTAGATGAAACTGGCCGCGCACCAGATCACGACAACGAGCAGGACCGAACGGACCACCGGAATGCGGCTGATGCCTGACGGTGTCATGACGGTCCGCCGAAGCTGAGGATCCGTTCGCGGGACAGGTTCACCTTCACGCTCATCCCCGCCGCCAGGCGGTCGACGGAGGGATCGCTCAGAACCTGGCATTGCAGCGGTTCGCCGAGCGCCTCCAGGA
Source organism: Boseongicola sp. SB0675_bin_26 (assembly GCA_009843725.1). Classification (GTDB taxonomy): domain Bacteria; phylum Pseudomonadota; class Alphaproteobacteria; order Rhodobacterales; family Rhodobacteraceae; genus JAJEFO01. The sequence goes on along the minus strand of VYCX01000403.1, from coordinate 14,385 downwards.
ACACGCGCGTCATCGACCCGAGGTAGTCCACGTCGGCGACCGTCGCGTCGACGCCGTCCGGATCGCCTGCCTGCGCCAAGGTCACGTGTTCCGGTCGGACGAAATGCCGTCTTTCCGTGTCGAGACCGAGGGCCCGCGCGACGTTCCGGCCGATCTCGTTCGCGGCCCCCACGAACTGGCAGACGAACGGCGTTGCCGGCGAATGGTAGAGTTCCCGCGCGGTCCCGGACTGCTCGGCGCGCCCTGCGTTGATCACCAGCAACCTGTCGGACATCGAGAGCGCCTCCTCCTGGTCATGCGTGACGAACACGGCCGTGAAGCCCACGTCCCTCTGCAGCCGCTTGATCTCGTGACGCATGTCTTCCCGGACCTTCGCGTCAAGGTTCGAGAGCGGCTCATCGAACAGCAGGACCCGGGTGCCCATGACAAGGGACCGTGCGACGGCCACGCGCTGCTGCTGTCCGCCGGACAGTTCGGCGGGCTTCTTCCTGCCGTGCCGCTCGATGCCGGTGGCTTCCAGCACGGCGTCGACGGCACGCGAGATGTCCTTTCCGGACTTGCGCGCCACCTTCAGGCCGAAGGCGACGTTTTCGGCGACCGTCATGTGCGGGAACAAGGCGTAGTTCTGGAAGACCATGCCCACGCCGCGCCTTTCCGCGGGAATGCCGGTCACGTCCCTGCCGTCTATCGCGATCGTTCCGGACGCGACCGGCACGAATCCCGCGATGGCGCGCAGGATGGTGGTCTTGCCGCATCCGGAAGGGCCGAGCAGGGTGAAGAACTCGCCGGTCTCGATCCTGAGACTCGTCGGCCTCACGGCTTCGTGCGACCCGTACCGCACGCTGACCTCGTCGAGCTCGATCATGGCCGAGCCCTGCCTATTTCCGGTCGACGACCGGGCACCGCGGGAGGAACGGTGCCCGGCCATCCGGGCGGGCCGCGAATTCACTTGATGTCGAGCTCGATGCGCTGGATCCAGCCGTCGATCCTGGGCGCCACGACGTCCCAGTCGATCGGCTGCGGTCGGAGCAGGGTGGCGTTCCTCTTGATCGTGTCAGGTGCTGCCGCGATCGCGTCGGGGTGCACCGGAACCTGGCCGAACCGCGCTGCATAGGCGGACATGAATTCCGCGGATCCGAACCAGTCCACGAATGCCTTGGCGTCGTCAAGCTGATCCGTCCCCTTCATGACGGCGATTCCCTCGGCGATGAAAGGCGTCCCGCCTTCGGTATCCACCACGACGGCCTTGTAGCCGACGTCGCCGGCCTGGCGCCCGACGCCGCCGAACCAGTTGAGATCTATCACGGCTTCCTTGTTGACGAAAGCCGCGGTCTTGGCATCGGCGCTGTCGACGACGATGGCGTTGTCGTAGAGCCTTTGCATGAAATCCCAGCCTTCGTCCGAGATCTCGCCGCCGTCATCGGCAAAGCGAAGCAGCATCCCGATCAGGTAGGTCTTCGTCGTCTGCCAGGTCGTGGGCCCGATGACGTACTTTCCCGCATACCGGTCCTCGACAAGTTCCAGCCAGCTCGCGGGGGCGTCGCCCTCCGGCAGCATGTCCGAATTGTACGCGATCACGACCGGAGTCTGCCAGAACTTGTAGACCATCCGGTCGGCGTCGTCGCGGTAGACTTCGGGCAGGCCCTCGGCCCAATTCGGGACATACGGCTGGAACAGTCCCTCCGCCTTCAGCGTTGCCATTGCCGCGTCTATCAGGCCAAGCACGACGTCCGCCTGCGGGTTCGCCCTTTCGGCGAGGATCCGGTCGAAGAGCTCCCCGCCGCCGGCCGTCAGGATCGTTACGTCGTGCCCGGCGGCGGCGGCCTCCTCGGCAATCCAGACGGCACGCTCGTCGCCTTGCGGGGAGTATATGACGAGCGGTTCCGCGGTTGCTGCCGAGGTTCCCAGTAAGCACAGCAATGTCATCGCGCCGGCCAGCCAGTGTTTCCTTGTCATTTGAGGTTCCTCCTTGTGCATTGCATGTTGTCCCACGCGCCACTTGCGTGAGCTTCTCCGAGTGGGGTCAGTCTGCATAATAAATTACGTTGTGTAAAGTAATATTTTTGTGGCACTGTATGCCCGGGGGATTCGAGGAGAACGCGCATGGAGCTGATGGCCAGGGAACTGTCGCTGAACGAGCGCCGGCTGGTCGAACTGGTGTTCCGGCACGAACGGATGGCCAGGGTCGACCTGGCGGCGGCCGCTGACCTGACCCCGGCCAGCGTGACAAGGCTGGTGGCCGGCTTGATGAGACTCGGGCTGTTTTCCGAAACGGCCCTCAAGGACGGGGCTCGCGGCCAGCCCAAGAAGCTGCTCGAGATCCGGCGGCAACGGTTCTGCTCGCTGGGCTTCTACCTGTTCACCGACAGGATCCAGGGGGCGCTCATCGATCTTGGCGGCACGGTGATCGCGCAGGACAGCAGGCCGTTGGGAAGGGGTTCCGCCGAAAACGTCGTGGAGGCCATGCAGGCGCTGACGGAGGAACTGCTGCCGGCGGTCCGCGGCAGCAAGCGCGTCTTCCTGGGGGTGGGCCTCAGCCTTCCGGGCAACTTCGGGTCCTTCGGGAAGTCCGTCGAAGCCCATGAGGCGTTTCTCGGCCTGGACGGAACGGCAATCCAGAGCGCGCTCCTGAACTATGGAGAGTGGCCGGTCTTCCTGGAAAACGACGGCACGTCCGCAGCCCTCGGGGAGTACCTGTTCGGCGGCCACGATGCCGGCACCCTCTTCATGCTGCACATCGGGAGCGGATTCGGCGGCGGCGCGGTCCTGAACGGGCGCCCCTATCGCGGGCACAACGGGAACGCGTGCCTGCCAGGCGCCCTCTTCCCGTACGGACGGCCTCGCCCGACCCTCCAGGACCTGGAGGAGCACCTTCGCGACCTTGCGCTCGAACCGTCTGCCGTGTTTGCCGCGGCAAGAATCGCCGCGGCACTCTCGCCGGAGCTCGCGGCGTGGAAGGACCGGGCCAAGGAGCAGATCAAGACAGCGGTCAGGCTCGTGAGCGGAATGTTCGACCCGGAAGTGATCGTGATGGGCGGAATGCTCCCGTCGTTCCTGAGTGACGTCATCGCGGCGGAGATCGCGCGCGAAGGGGTCGAAGGGCCTTCGCGCGGATTGACGGCGGCACCCTTGCGCTCGACGGGGCTGGGCGATCTTTGCGGCCCCGTTGGAGCAGCGAGCATTCCGTTCTTTCGCGGGTTCTTCCCGGGGTCCACCCCCCTGACCGAATAGCCCAGGACGTTCGCACCCGTGCCGATGCCTGCGGACCGCCATCATTGCGGCCCTTCACTGTGGCTGAGGGCCGTGACGACGGTTCCGGACCTGCTCTGGCGGTTCAGGCTCCTGGTCGTCGAGGCACTTGCCGACGGCTCGTGGCCGCGCGCGATCCGCGGCAGCGGCCGCGACCACCGGCGAAGCCGCGGCGAGCTTCCGGTGCGGATCGTCGCCTGCTGGACCGATGGCGGCGGCGAGACCACGATGCTCGCCGCCACCCAGCTCGGCCACCGTGCCGCGCCTTCCGCCAAGCTTGCGGCGCATTGCCGCGAACGGTGGGAGATCGACACCGTGCAAGACGAATTCAAGACCCAGATCTTCGGCCCCGGCGCCGCCCAGTGCAGCAGGCCGCCCGATCCCCGATCCGGTTCGCATGGGCATGGACAACGTCAATCGGCGAATGGACCGGACATGAACCCGGAAGGGTGCCACAGGTCCGCATGGGCGGATGTCTCTCGTCGTCGACCGGTTGCCTCCGGCATTGTCCGTTGTCGTTTCCTTCATCTTCACTCTCGCCGGTTCGGGCCGTTGCCGAATTCGGGTCGGGTTCGAAACGGGACCGAGGCGGCATCGTCTCGAACTCCTCTCGTCCTGCGGCCATTGCTGCGAAACCGCTGCCGGCCGGTCAGGACGCAGTTGTTCAGGAGCACGGCCAGGTCCGCCGCACCCCCTCGCGAACGGCGGCGAGCGTTTCAGTCAGCCGGTCGCCGAGAACAGGAGCCAGCCTCACCATGGAATCTCGTTGCCCGCGCTGTCGAAGAATCCACCCGAATGCGCTGGCGTCAGGCTTTCGATCACGTTCACCAGGTTGCGTGCCGCCTCGTCCGCCGACACCATCCTGTGACGTTCGGCATATTTCGCGGTGAACGGCGTTTTCACCGTGCCTGGATGAAGGCAGACCGCAGCGGCATGCCTGTGAGTGCGCTTCATTTTGATCGACGCCCCGCGAATCAGCTGGTTCAGCGCAGCCTTCGACGTCCGGTAGCTGTGCCAGCCGCCAATGCCGTTGTCACTGATCGATCCGACGCGCGCCGAGAGGGCCACAAACGCCGACCTCCGATCCTTCGGCAGCAACCGCAACGCATGCTTCAAGACCAGGATTGGTCCCAGCGCATTGACCCGCACCTGGTTCAAGAGCCCTTCCGCAGTCACCTCGCGCACCGCCCTTTCCGGTTCATGCCCGTCGATCACCAGCGCGCCGGTCGCGACGAGGACCAGCCAGAACGGTGCCTCAACGGGCTCCAGCGCCGCCGCGACTGAGTCCTCGTCCGTGACATCCAGCCCGTCCTGCGACCGAGAAAGGCGCAACACCGCGTATCCGCGTCGTTCCAGCTCCGCCGCAACGGCAGCACCGATGCCGCCCGATGCGCCCACTACCAATGCCCGTTCCATCCTGTTCTCCTTCGGGGCCGTGGGTCCGCAAGCGATGGAATGGACGCCCCCTCCGAACGGCGTCACGCCATCGCTTGCGGCACGCCATGGATTGCCTGGAATGATTCAGGCGCGGTTGCGAGATGCTGCCGGCCAGAATCAGGCAGCACGACGCCTTCGCGCTGGCTCCGAGCGAAAGTCATCCTGGCGCCAGGTTCGTGGCCGCTCCTTCAACCCGGCCTCCTGTATGCGAGGTGCATGACGTCGGTAATGCCTGAGGCGAACCCGGCCGCACAGGACGCGAGGTAGAAATCCCACATGCGTCGGAAGCGCTCGTCAAAGCCCAGCTCGGCGATCCGTTCCCACCGGCCGTTGAAGCGGCCCCGCCATGCGCGGAGCGTGCGCGAGTAGCATTCGCCGAACGCCTCGGCGCCGACCGTCTCCAGCCCGGCGGTTCGGGAGAGCTCGCCGAGCGCGGCCGGGCAGGGCAGCATGCCGCCCGGGAAGATGTGCTTCTGTATGAAGTCCGTCCTTCTGCGGTACGTCGGAAACAGCCTGTCCGCGATCGTGATCGCCTGCAGCGCCGCGATGCCGCCCGGCCGGACCCTGTCGTGCAGCGTGGCGAAATATGTCGGCCAGTACCTCTCGCCGACGGCCTCGATCATCTCGATCGAGGCGACCGCGTCGTAGGTCCCGTGCTCGTCACGGTAGTCGCGCAGCAGGATCTTTCCCCTTTCGGCCAGCCCGGCCTCGAAGAGGCGTCTGCGGGCGAAGTCGTGCTGCGCCTTCGAGACCGTCAGGGCCGTCACCCGCGCCCCCCGTTCGCGGATTGCGTATTCGGCGAATCCGCCCCATCCGCAGCCGATTTCCAGCATCCGCTCGCCGGGCGCGAGCGCAAGCCGGTCGCAGACCGCTGCGTACTTGTTCCGCTGCGCCTCCTCCAGGGTTTCGCGCCCGGTCCGGAACAGCGCGGACGAATAGGTCATCGTCCCGTCGAGCCAGAGACGGTAGAACTCGTTGCCGAGATCGTAGTGCCGGGCGATGTTGCGCCGCGACCCAATCCGGGTGTTGGCGTTGAGGCGATGGCGCAGGCGCTCCCACAGGCGAAGGAGGCCGGCGGCGCGGAACCGGCGCGCTATGCTCTCGCTGTTGAGCATCATCGAGTCCATGAAGTCCTGGAGATCGGGTGTTGTCCACCAGCCTTCCATGTACATCTCGGCAAAGCCGAGATGCCCTTCGCCGAGCAGGCGTCGGAAGAAACCCCGGTGCAGGATCACGATCCTGCACCGGGGCCCCGGCATTGGCCCTTCCGCGCCGAGTCGCCTTCCGTCAGGCAGTTCGACCTCGATCGCGCCGAACTCGATGCGGCGCAGGACAGGGAGGAGAGCCCTGAGCCGTCGAGGAAGGGCCGCAGCCTGCCCGGGCGCTTCGGTGCTCGCGCCAGGGCTGTTGGGCAGGGCCGTCATGGAATTCGCCTCCGATGCCCTGCGCCACGTGCGAAGAGCCGGAAGTGGAGTGGGCGCGGCAGGGCGGACAGGAGCCTGAACGCCACCGCCATGACGAAGGGAAACGCGATCTCGAACCGGCGCTGCGCCATGCCGCGCACGATGCGCCCGGCAGCAGCCTCAGGGGTCATGATGAAGGGCATGCGGAAACGGTTCTTCGCCGTCAGCCGCGTTGCGACGAAGCCGGGACTGCAGATCTGGACCTTGACGCCTGACCCGCCGGCGTCGCATCGCAGGCATTCGGCGAGGTGCATCAAGGCTGCCTTGGTCGCGCCGTAGCCCCAGGCGTCCGGAAGGCCCCGGCATCCGGCGAGGGAGCCGACCAGCAGCACGTGCCCGGCACCGCGGCTGCAGAACTCCGGGACGCAGGCGGCGAGAACGCGGAGCGCGCCCGTGAGATTGACGTCGACGATCCGCTCGAGCGAGTGAAGATCCGGTCGCCTTGCCGACATCGGCTCGTAGGCTCCCGCGCAGTAGATGACACCGTCGACCGGGCCGACGTCGCGGAAGGCCCTGAGCGTGGCGGAGCTGTCGGTGACGTCGAGCGCGACCGCGGCATGGCCGCCGCGGCCCGTGCGCGCGGGCTGCATTTCCTCGACGAGGCTCAGGAGCGCCGCCTCGTCGCGGGCCGAGGCGGCGACCGCGGCACCCTCGCGGGCCAGGCGCAGGGCGAGCTGCCGGCCGATTCCGGTGCTGGCGCCGACCAGCCAGTATCGCCTTCCGGCAAGACCGGTCATGGCTGCCCGATCCGCGGTCCGGCGGCACCGCCCCTGCGGAAGCAGGCGACAATTTCGCCGACCTTGAGACCGAACCAGGACATGCGCGCCCGGTTGATCAGCGTGCCGTCGTCAATCAGGTAGAACCAGTCCTCGATTCGGACGACGGTTGCTCCCGCCTTTCGCGGCACCCGCAGCCTGTAGCGCATCGCTGCCGCGTTGCCGCTCTGCGCGCCTTTCGCCGCGCCGAGGACGTCGTTGGCCGTTGCCGTCAAGGTCCCGCCCTCGCCGACGACCATCTCCCAGAATCGCTCTCCGGTCTCGCCGTCGTCGTAGCGGAACCGCTCCTCGAGCCTGCCGTGACTGCCGGACCAGCGCCCGGTCATCTCGATGGTGAAGCGCCGCTGGACATGGCCCGAAAGTCCGATGAACAGGCCTGACGCCGACACGGGACCGTCGAGATAGTGTCGCAGGTCGAGAGCCGGGGTTTCGCGGGCATAGGCGTCGACGCGCTGCGACGCCAGGTCGAAGAGCAGCCCCGAACCGGGAAAGCGTCTCATCCTCATGGTTTCCTCCTTTCGCCGACCATGAACAGGAGCATGGGCAGCGCGGCGAGCTTCAGTGCGCAGGGCACGAGCGCGTAGGCGGCTGAAAGCGCCATGCGTCCGTCCCCGGACGGAGCGCCCGGCTCGTATCCAGCAAGGTCGAGCAGCGGCAGGACGACGCCGGCTGCGAGCGCGAGCGCGGACTTCTGCAGGAAGGTCCAGAGCGCGAAGACCTGCCCGCCGCCGCCCGTGATGCGGGCCGCCAGCATCGCCGGCGCCAGCGTCATGTCGGCGCCGAGCGCGGCGCCCGAGGCCGCTGCTATCGCGTAGAAGGGGACGATGTCGCCGGCGCCCAGCGCGTGGGCCCAGACGAAGACGGGCACGGAGAGCGCCATGCCGGACGCGAGCGCCGCCCTGCGCCCGACCTTCGCGGCCAGCCGCGCCCAAATGGGCGCTGCGGCCGCGGCGGCGGCGAAAAACACGAGCAGCACCGGCCCGCCATGGGCCTCCGCTTTCAGGACGTCCGCGAGAAAGAACAGCACGAGCGTCGACGTCACCGCCGTCGGCAAGGCGTTGACGAAGCCGAACGCGAGCAGCGGCCTGACGCCGGGAGCATGCAGCGCCTCCATGAACCCGGCAGACGGCAAGGACCGGCCCGAGGCCAGCCAGCGCCGCCGCATGCCGCCGAGCGCGAGGAAGGCCATCCCCGCGAAGGCGACGGCATAGCCGGAATGCGCAAGGGCGCCGCCCAGGGACGGTTCCAGGACGGACGGCACGGCTGCGGCAAGGCAGATGCCTGCAAGGCCGCCGACCTCGCGCCAGAGGGCGATCCGCGTATGGCCCCCTCCGGCTTCAGCCGCCTGTGCGAGGCCATGGTCGAAGAGCGCGATCTGCAGCGCGCTGAATCCCGTGCACGCGGCAAGCAGGCCGGCCGCGAGCCGCGGCAGGGGCTCGCCCCATCCCGGCGGCGCGAAGAGCAGCGCGAGACCCGTGCAAAGCAGTGCGCCGGACGCCAGGGCCCAGGCCTCCCGACGCAGCGGCAGACGGTCGGCCAGACGGCCGATGACCGGGTCCTGAAGGCTGTCGAGCGCACGCGCGCCAAGCAGCACCGCGCCGAGCGTGGCGAGCCCCAGGCCCATCTCGTCCGCGTAGTAGCGCGGTGCATGGATGTAGAGCGGCAGGCCTGCGAAGGCGAGCATCGCCGCAACCGTGGCGGGCGGAAGGAGGTCGCGCCGCGAAACGCCCTTCAGGCATGTCTCAGTCATCGCAGCCTCCGGAGAGCAGTTCGGCGCGCCGCTTGGGATCGCGGCTCCCGGGACCGAGCCATATGTCGAGGAACAGCTCGGCATCGTGCGTAAGCGCACCCGTCGCGTCGCCGTTGTGGAAGAACTCGACGCGTCCGGGAGCGCTCCGCCACGCCGTCAGGCGGTCGCCCTTCCCGACATCGCGGAAAGCCCGTTCCAGCTCTGCCCTTGCCCCGTCGAACGCGTTCCGGGGCCGGCCTGACATGCGCGCCATCTCGATTATCGAGGCGGACACCAACGTGCGGCGGGAGAAATCACGCCGATAGACCAGCGACAGGGCGAACCTGTCGCCCGGCGGCGCGCCGTCATCCGTCCACAGCTCGGCCCTGTACAGGCCAGCGGTCAGGAACGCGTAGTCGGCGCAGCCCGCAGGGCGCTCCGAATCGAGGCGGCCCGCGAGTTCGGGCGCCGCCGCAGCGGCGCCTGCGGCCAGGAGCAGGACGACCGGGAATACGCCTCCGGCCTTCATGTGATGCTGTCCCTGGGCGGTTCCGGGCGTCGCCGGACCGGCACGCCCTTCCGCCAGAGCCGCAGCGCCTGCCAGTGGATCAGCGCGGTCGTCCTGGCCGCGCCGAACGGCCGCGAGAGGATCGCCCGCGCGATCTCCCGGTCGGTGAAGGGTCGCCGCTCGCCGGTGATTGCCGTCTCGAGCCCGCCGCCGTCGCCGTCGTCGTAGCGGATCCGGACCGAGACTCTGGATTCCTCCAGGCGGAAGCGGAAGGTGTACTCGCCGGCGATGCCGAAGAACGGCGAGACGTGGAAGCGCTTCCGCGACACCGTCCAGCAGTCGCCGTCGATGTCCGCGCCGCTTTCCTGCGCGCAGAGGTAGCCGTGCCGGTCGCCCCAGGTGTTGTGCACCTCGGCCAGCACCGCGCGGAGGTTGCCGGCGGTGCCGGTCAGGAACCAGAAGCTGACCGGATTGAACACGTAGCCCCAGACGCGTGGCTGGGCCAGGAGAAGCACGCGGTCGATGCCGCCAATGCCCGCGTCCGTCGCAAGGGTCCGGACGCTCTCGATCCCGTGGCAGCCCGGAACGCCGTGATCTCCTGGATGGAGCGAGACGAGGTTGGGGCGACCGTAGGAGAAAAGCTTCACGGCCGCGTTTCCGGCAAGGGCCGCCTCGTCGAGCAGCAGGCAGTCCACCGCGTAGCTGAAGCGGTTCGCCACGGGCGTGCGCCGGAAGTGGCCCACGCGCGCCCGGATCACGGAGGGATCGGTCAGCCCCATGGCGGCGGCGCTCCCAGTTCGGTGGCCACCCGCACCGCGCTGGCAAGGCCGTCCTCGTGAAATCCCATGCCGGTCCAGGCGCCGCAGTGCCACGTGTCCGCCCGGCCCTGGATGGATGGAAGCTCCGCCTGCGCCGCGAAGGCGCGGGCATCGTACTGCGGATGGTCGAACGGGTGCTCGTCGAGAATGCGGGCTTCGTCGATCGGTGCCGGGGGATTCAGCGTCGCGAAGACCTGCGCATCGTCGGGAATGCCCTGGAGGGCGTTCATCCAGTACGTGACCGACGCCTGGCTCTCGTCAGGCCGTGACCTCGCCAGGCAGACCCAGCTTGACCAGCACGCCCTGCGCCGGGGCATCATGCGGGCATCGGTGTGCAGCACGATCCGGTTCCTGCGGAACCGGATGCCGCCGAGGACGCGGCGCTCGCCGGGCGTGGCGTCCCGGAGGATCCTGAGCGTCTCGTCGGCATGGCAGGCAAGGACGACCGTGTCGAAGGTCTCGGCATCGGTGCCGGCGGCCTTGACGCGGACCCCGTCCGGTTCTCGCGTCACGGCCTCGACCCGGGCGCGCAGGCGCACCTCCGCCTCCATGCCGGCGGCAAGCCTGTCAACGTAGCTGCGCGACCCGCCCTCGACCGTCCACCATTGGTGATGGCCGCGGAAGGACAGGAGTCCGTGATTGGCGAAGAAACGGACGAGCGGAAGCGCAGGGAAGTCCAGCATTCCGGCGCGGGGCGTCGACCAGATCGCACCGCTCATGGGCAGGAGGTAGTAGCGCTCGAACCAGGATCCCAGGCGCCTGCGCCGGATCAGGTCGCCCAGCGTCAGGCCAGGCATGCGGGACGTGTCGGCAAGCGCCGTGCGGTTGAAGCGCGCGATGTCGCGGAACATGCGCCAGTATCCCGGACGGGCGAGGTTCGCCGGTTGTCCGAGCGCGCCGCGGAGACCGCGCGATCCGTACTCGATCGCCCCCCCGTCGACCGTGACCGCGAACGACATGTCGCTCCTGCGCACGGCGACGCCGAGACGGTCGAAGAGCCGGCAGAGGTTGGGATAGTTCACCCGGTTGAAGACGATGAAGCCGGTGTCGACCGGCACGTCGCGAAGCCCCGTCCCGACCGTCACGGTCCGCGCGTGCCCGCCCAGCCGACCTGCGGCCTCGAAGAGCGCCACGTCATGCGCACGCGACAGGAGCCAGGCCGCGCCAAGGCCCGAGATCCCTGCGCCAACGACGGCGATCCTGCGCCGGCCGGTTCGCGCCGCCGCTCCTGTCTCTTCACTTTGCATCGTGAACTGGATACGCAGTGACGGGTGAAGCGGATCACATGAAGGACGCGATGGAGTGATCCGGAACCCTGCATCGACCGTATGAGACACATGACGAAGCCCGGAAACGTGATCGTATATCCGGACGCGCACGCCCGTCGGAGCGTCGGCAGGACGGTCCCTGACGAGGCCACGGCGGATTCGGCGGAGGCTGGTGCGCGGCCTGCCGGACGGCTCGACGAGATGTCTGCCCGGCTGGTCGCCGTTGCGGAGACCGGCGACCGCGGCGCCTTCGCGTCGCTCTTCCGGCATTTCGGGCCGCGTGTCAGGGCCTACCTGCTGCGGGCCGGGGGCGATGCCGGCAAGGCTGACGACGTCCTGCAGGAGACCTTCGCCGCGGTCTGGAACCGCGCGGCTCTCTATGATGCAAGCCGCGCCAGTGCCGCGACCTGGATCTTCGCCATCGCGCGCAACCGGCGGATCGACGCCTTCCGGCGCGACCGGCGCCCCGAATTCGATCCCCGCGATCCGGCGTTTCATCCCGACCCTGATCCAGGAGGCGAAGAGGCGCTGGCGGTGCAGGAGCGCGCCGAGGCGGTCCGGAACGCGCTGGCGGCGCTGAGCGAGGAGCAGCGGGAGGTGCTGCGGCTCTCGTTCTACGAAGGCGAAAGCTACCCGGCGATCGCGATACGGCTCGGGATTCCGCTGGGGACGGTCAAGTCGCGGGCGCGCCTGGCGTTCAACCGGCTGCGTTCCGAGCTTGGCGCAAGGCGGGAGGACCTGCGATGAACGTCGTTCACCATGTCGATGGCGACCTGTTGCTTGCCTACGGCGCAGGCAGCCTTGACGAGGCGACCTCGCTGCTGGTTGCAACACACCTGGCGCTCTGTCCGGCCTGCCGGTCCGATCTCGACATGGTCGAGGAGGTCGGCGGATCGCTGATGGCGTCGATGCCTTCCGGCGCGCCCGTCGAGGAGGCGACGCTCGATGCCGTGACTGCAGGACAGCGCCACACTGCATCGGAAGTGTCCGAGGCGACCGGCCCGTTCGTGCTGCCCCAGCCCCTGCGCGATCACGCCGGGGGCGACGCGGGCTCGTTGCGCTGGCGCACGCTTGGCGGCGGCATCCGGCAGGTGCCGCTCAGGACGGGCGGCATGGCAACCAGTGCGCGTCTCCTTTCGATTCCGGCGGGCCGGAGCGTGCCCGATCACGGCCATGGCGGCTTCGAGGCCACGCTGGTGCTGGCCGGCTCCTTCTACGACAGGGAGACGTGGTATCGCCGGGGCGATGTCTCGCTCGCCGGGCCGACAGTGGTGCACCAGCCCGTCGCGGGGCCGGAGGCTGATTGCATCTGCCTGGCGGTGACCGACGCGCCGCTCCGCTTCCGGTCGCTGGTGCCCCGCCTGCTGCAGCCGCTGTTCGGGATCTGACGGGCTGCCGGCCAGTCCGGACGCACGAGCCGCAGCCGCCGGTCACCAGCAAGCCGGCCACTTGCTGGCTGGGGCGAGGCGGCCGGAGACAGGCAGCGGCAGGCTTCCAAAGGCGGGCGTGCATTCGCGCATGGAGACGGTTCCGACGCCCGGCTTGCTGCCATCGCCGGCGAAAACGCGCTGAAGCTGAAATTCCTCAGCTCGGGTGCGATTGAGAAGTTCGTAGCAAGTCGAACCGCAAAGGTTTTTCGCCGGGCGTCAAATGCTGTGCATCCGGAATGCGGTGACTCGGACGCCCGTTCTGTCGCTGACAGGCCGCACCGTGTCACATTCGGGTTTCACGGCCTTCCGCGACCACCCGGACCGCCATCACTTCGGGCATGCGGGATGCCCATATTTTGGGGCGTATCGAGACGTCCCGTCCTCGATGGGGCGGGTGCCGCATGACACGAGGATTGCACGACACAAGTCCTGCTCCCACGGAGGGAAACCATCATGGCACCCAAACCCGCCATGCTCCTTTCCCGGGACGATGTCGAGGCCCGCCCCGAGCTTCAGCGCCTCGGGTTCGCGCTCGACGCGCGCCCCGACGACGCTCCTGTCGCCAAAGTCGGGAAGCGTCTCGGTGCGCGGCGAGGGCGGGCGTTTGGCGGACACGGTTCCGAACGGCTGGAACGACTCGTGGTTCCTGAAGACGCTGGTGGATGTCGGCGAGAATCAGGGCCAGGCCGGCGCGATGGTCGAACACCCGCGTGCCGGGCTGATGGGCAGGGATTCGGCGCTGGCGGAACGCTCCGGGGCGGAGGAGTGTGGCATGAGGAGATCCGAAATCCGGCGCCGTTGCGCCACGTCCTTGATCCCGATCTTGCATCACGGCAGGCAGGATGGCCGCGCAATGACGCAGATCCGAATCCCGATGCTTGCGCTTGCGATGCCCGTCTTGATCCGTTCCGGCTCAATGATGGCCATCACTCCGCCGCTCATTGAAATCGCCGCTTCACTCGATCGTGCCGCGTCGGCCCACGTTCGGCTTTGCCTGCGTGCTCTCGGTCTTGCGGCAGCCGTTTCCTGTTCCTGGCATCGAAAGGTCGTGACTGTTGCCGCATCATGACATCTGGACATCGGCACATCAATAAGGCAGTTCTCTTGCCATGAGAACGACCCTGAACATCGACGACGAGATTCTGGACGCGGCAAGGTCGATCGCGGAAGAGCGAAACCTCTCGGTGGGCGCGGCGCTGTCCGAGCTGGCACGGCGCGGCTTGCGGCCGACAGGCCAGGTCGGACGCAAGCGCAGCGGATTTCCGGTGTTCAAGATCTCTCGCGCCAGCACTGTCCTGACCCTCGACCGTGTCAGGAAACACGAAGACGATCCTTGACCTTCCTGCTCGATCTCAACCTGCTGCTCGCACTCGCATGGCCGTCGCACGTCCATCACGACGTTGCGCACGCATGGTTCGAACGGGAAGCTTCGCCGGGCTGGGCGACCTGTCCGATGACCCAGCTCGGGTTTGTCAGGCTGTCTTCCAATCCAGCGTTCACCTCCGACGCGGTATCGCCACCCGAGGCGCTCTCCCTGCTGCAGGCCATCACCGAAATGAACGGCCACGAATTCTGGCTCGACGACATCGATTGCGTGTCGGCATCATTTGCGGACGGCCTGCAGATCACCGGGCATCGCTAGGTGACAGACGCGTACCTCCTGTCGCTCGCGCGGGAACGGTCGGGATGCCTGGCGACGCTGGATCG